>CALHCQ010000156.1 GCA_937936645.1 uncultured Algibacter sp. | reverse complement strand
ATTGCAAATTACATAGGTGGGTTTGTAAAAACATCTGCACTACCTCTTTTTTTAGGTTTTTCGGCATTCGGAATTCTATCTGTAATTACCTTTACATATTTTAGAAAAGGTTAAACCTATATCTATATTTTTGCTTGATAGGTATATAAATCATAATACCTACCCGCCTTTGCTATTAACTGTTCGTGATTACCACGCTCTAAAATACGTCCAGATTCTATTACCAAAATTTGATCGGCTTTTTTTATAGTACTTAGCCTGTGCGCAATAACTATGGTCGTTCTGTTTTTTATTAACTTATTTAAACTTTTTTGAATTAGTGCTTCACTCTCGGTATCTAAACTCGAGGTAGCTTCGTCTAATATAATTATTTTAGGATCGGCTAAAATGGCTCTTGCTATAGCTAAGCGTTGGCGTTGCCCACCAGAAAGTTTTACACCGCGCTCCCCTATTAATGTGTCTAAACCATCATCAAAACGATCGGTAAATTCGTTAACATAAGCAGCCTTAACAGCTGCCATTAATTCGGCTTCTGTAGCATTTGGTCTAGGAAATAATATGTTGTCTCTTATACTGCCTTCAAATAAAAATTCGTCTTGTAAAACAACGCCTAAGTGCTTACGGTAACTGCTTAACTTAATTTTAGATAAATCTTGATTGTCTACAGTAATTAAACCCGAATTGGGAGTTAAAAAAGTAGCCGACAACCCTGCTATAGTAGATTTACCAGACCCAGAGCTCCCTACTAATGCTGTTACGCTACCCGCTGGGACATTAAAATTAATATCGTGTAAAACGGGTTTATCGGCATCGTAAGCAAAGGATACGTCTTTAAATACGATATCGCCTTTAATAGATTTTAAATGCACGGTTCTATCTTTGTTATCATCTTCGGTAGCCATGTTCATAAGCTCCTCAGTTCTATCTAATCCTGCTAAAGCTTCGGTTAACTGACTTCCTATGTTACTCATTTGCACAATAGGAGCAATCATAAAACCAAGAATTAAAGTAAACTTTAAAAACTCGCCCGATGTCATACTACCATCAATCATGTAATAACCACTTATACCCATAATACCTGTAGTAGCAACACCTATTAGCAAGGTAGAAGAACTGGTCATTAAAGCAGTAGCTGTTAAACTCTTTTTTACATTTTGGAATAATTTATCGACACCTTTTTCAAAAACACGATGTTCTTGCTTTTCGGCATTAAAAGCTTTAATAACACGAACACCTGCCAAGGTTTCTGTTAACCTTCCTTTTACCTCTGCGTTTATTTTACCACGTTTTTTAAAAATGGGTCTTATATATTTAAATGCTTTTAAGGCTATGACTGCAAAAACACTTAAAGGCGCAAATACAAAAAGCGTCATCCAAGCATTTATATTTATAAGAATAACAAAAGACAAAATAGCAGTAAACATACCGCCTATTAATTGCACAAATCCTGTACCAATTAAATTTCTTACCCCTTCTACATCGCTCATAATTCTAGACACCAAGGCTCCAGACTTTGTATTATCAAAAAAACCAATAGGTAAAGACAATACTTTTTGTTGCACCTGTATGCGTAACTCACTTATTAAGTATTGTGCTTGTACACTTAATATACGCGTTAATAAAAAAGATGAAAGCGACTGTACTATTAAAGCCGTAATGACTATAGCTAATAAAGAGTATAAACCCGATAAATCTTTATTAGGCACAACTTCGTCTAATAAAACCTTACTTTGTAATGGTAAAACAAACCCTGCTAAACTTCTAATTATAATAAGTAGTAAACCTATAAACACCAACTTTCTTCGGGGCCAAATAATAGTTTTAAAAGCTTTGGCCATAGTAACCTTTGGCTTAGATCTATTCGTTTTTTTCGAAGATTCTTTAAAATGCTGCATCTATAAATAGGGTTATTTAAATATATACCGCTAAATTAAGTAATCTTTGTATTTTAGACTACCAAATAGGCATACTAGAATTAATATGTGTATTTTTTTAATGTTAATCTTAAAAAAACGACCAACCTATGAAATATATAAGCTTAATTGCTCTTTTAAGCATTTTATTAACCTCCTGTAACACAAAAACTATGAATAACGGACTTATAATTAAAGATAGCCCTTATAATGTTGAAACCACGTATAACAACATAAAAACAATAATTAGTAACAATCCAAATCTAAAGGTTTTATTAGAATTAGACCACAGTAAAAACGCTCTCAATGCAGATTTAGAATTAAATGACACTAAAATTATTTTATTTGGAAATCCTAAATTAGGAACCCCATTAATGCAAGTAAATCAAACTATTGGTATAGACTTGCCTCAAAAAATAATAATTTATTCTGATAACAAAACAAATTCTAAAATAGCCTATAACGACCCTTTATATTTAAAAAAGAGACATTTAATTGAAGGAAAAGATACTATTTTTGAAACCATTAGTAATGCTTTAAACATGATAACAAACAAAGCAACAGCTAAATAATAGTTTTATATTACAACATGCTAAGGTGTTTTTATTTTTGTAAAAAACAAGTATAGAAACACCTTATTTCATTACTTTTAACCTCATAAATTAATAACAAATAGTATTATGAAGATTATTGGTATTGGAAAAAATTATGTAACCGATAAAGCAGAAATTAGTGGTTTAAAAAATGATACACAGCTTATCTTTACAAAGCCAGATTCGTCTTTAGTAACAAACAATAAAGATGTTGTTTTTCCAGCTATTACTAACAATTTAGCTTACGAGGTAGAACTTGTAGTTAAAATAGGTAAAACAGGTAAAAACATTAGTCTAGAAGATGCAAACGCTTACATTTCTGAGTTAGCTGTTGGTATAGACTACACGGCTAAAGATGTTTTAAGTGCTAGCCGAGATAAAAAACAACCATGGGCATTAGCTAAAGGTTTTGATGGCGCCTCTCCTATTTCTAAATTTTTACCTATTTCTAAATTTCCAGATTTAAACAATATTAACTTCGATTTAAAAATTAATGGAAATCAAAAACAAATAGGTAACACAGGATACATTATATACAATTTTGCTGAAATTATAAGCTTTGTATCTACGTTTATGACTTTAAACGAAGGCGATATTATATTTACAGGAACACCTGCCTTAGGAGCTGGCCAAACATTTAAAGGCGACCACTTACAAGCCTCTATAGAAGGCGAGTTACTTTTAGATTTTAAAATGATTTAAAGTGCTTAGCTAAACACATACACCACTATAACTCATATTAAAATATTTATAGTGGTGTAAACGCATAACTGCTTTTAAAACTCACAACCTTTTACAAATGAAAAATGCTATTGCCGATCGTGTTGCCGATTTTTTAAAAAAATTCCCGCCCTTTAATATGTTAGAACATGACAATCTAACAGAAATAGCAAAAGAGGTCGACATTGTTTACCTTGAAAAAGGAGATACTATTTTTAAAAAAGACACCCCTTTTAACAATCATTTTTATATTGTAAGAGCTGGTGCTGTTAATTTACATCATAACAATAACGAGCAAAACAATATTGTTGGAATAAACGATGTGGGAGACATTTTTGGTATTCGACCCTTAATAATACAAGAAAACTATAAACTAGCTGCTATAGCTAACGAGGAATCTATTGTTTACGCCATACCCATAAAACGTTTTAAAAAAGTATCTAGTACAAATGTAAAAATACACAAGTATTTAATTACCGCATTTGCTAGCAACACCTACGACCCATATACAGCAGAAGAAAACGGTAAAATTTTTGTAGATTATTTACCAAATACTTCTCTAGATATTGCCAACTTTCAATCTGCAAATTATACAAAAGCACCTATAACCTGTTACGAAAATTCTACCCTAAAAGATGCTGCAATAAAAATGCAAGAACATAAAATAGGTTGTATTGTTGTTGTAAATAAAGACAAACACCCTGTTGGCATGGTAACCAATAGCGATATAAAAAATAAAATTGCTACGGGTCAGTTCCCTATAAAAACGTCCGTTACCAATATTATGTCGTCGCCTATAATAACCGATAAAAAAGACATTACCGTAGCACACGCCCAACTACAAATGATACAGCACAATATAGGGCACCTTTGCATAACCAAAGATGGCACAGCAAATACAAGGCTTATTGGTATACTTACCCATCATGATATTCTTGTAACACTTGGTAACACACCTTCTGTCATTTTAAAAGAAATAAAGCGAGCCAAGAAAAACAAAACATTACGTAGTGCTAGAATAAAAGCCAACACATTATTAAAAAGCTACTTAGAACAAAACATGCCTTTGTCTCACATTGTTAAAGTAATTTCTAAAATTAACGAAGCCGTAAGCGTAAGAGCCATAGAGTTGGCCATAAAGAAAATGAAATCACCACCACCAACAAATTTTACTTGGTTATCTATAGGTAGTCAAGGTCGTGGCGAGCAACTTCTTTTTACAGACCAAGATAATGCCTTAATATTTAATGACGTTTTACCAGAGCAATACGATAAGGTAAAACTTTATTTTTTAGACTTAGCTAAACGTGTTACAAAATCTTTAAATAAAATTGGTTTCGAGTATTGCGAAGCAGACATGATGGCCAGTAATCCAGAATGGTGTAAATCATTATCAGAATGGCAAGAGCAATTTAAAAGTTGGATTTTTAATCCAAATGAAAAAGCCATACTGTTATCGTCTGTTTTTTTTGATTATTCGCACGTCTATGGCGACAAACACCTAACAGAACAACTTACAAACACCATATATCAGTCTATAGCAAATACCTCTTTATTTTTTAAAACTCTAGGTAAAGATGCTCTTAAAAATCCACCACCATTAGGTTTCTTTAAACAATTTTTAGTAGAACAAAATGGAGACAAAAAAAACCTTTTCAATATAAAAAGTAAAGCTTTAATGCCTTTAATTGATGCTGGTAGACTTTTAGCACTTAGTAAACAAATAAAAGAAGTAAATAATACCTACGAGCGTTTTGAAAAACTATCGGCCTTAGAACCCAACAATAAAGAGTTATTCGATTCTTGTGCATATGCCTATAAAGCCTTATTAAAATTTAGAACCAAACAAGGTTTACAAAACGAAAACTCGGGTAAGTTTATAGAACTAGCAACTTTAACTAAAGAAGAAAAACTAAAATTAAAACGCTGCTTTAAACCTATAAATGAAATACAAGAATCGTTAAAACTACGTTTTGATTTAAAAATATAATTAAAATGAAATGGCACTGGTTTACAAAAAAAAAGATAGAATACCCGCAATTTTGGGTAGACTATATAAATACATTTAATACAAAACCACATAAAAATATTGAAGACACACGCTTTATAGCCTTTGATACAGAAACAACTGGTTTTGATAGAAAAACCGATAGAATTTTATCTATTGGTGCCGTGTCTATAATAAACAAAACTATAGCCACAAAAGACGCATTTGAGCTTTATTTACAGCAAGAAATTTTTAAGGCCGATACTGTAAAGATTCATGAAATTATGAAAAGTGATTCTTTAAATAAAGTTGAAGAAATTGAGGCTATAAAACACTTTTTGGCTTACATAAAAAATGATGTTCTAGTGGCCCATCACGCCATGTTCGATTACACCATGGTTAACGCCATGCTAAAGCGTCACGGACTAGGAAAGTTAAAAAACAAAATAATAGACACCGGTAAGCTTTACAAAAAAACAAAGCATATTATTTATCAAGATAATTTAAAAAACTACTCTTTAGACGAATTGTCAGAAGAACTTAATGTACCTATTGTAGACAGGCATACTGCTAGTGGCGATGCATTAATTACAGCCGTTGCATTTTTAAAAATAAAATCGCGTTTAAAAAAACTAGATAAACTAAACTGGAAAACACTTTTTTAATAACAAAACTAAACACTTTCTTTTTTCGATTTTGAAAAAACAAGCCCCACCAAAGGCCCAACAGCAAGTATAACAAACACATAATTAATACTTATACAACTTTTAAAAAAAGTAACGGTTTGTATACTTAAAATACTTATTGCAAAACCTAAGCAATTTACTATAGTTATGGCAGTACCCTTATTACTTAACGTTGCACTTTGTGCAACTAAGGTAGAAAACATAGGAGAGTCTGCAATAACAAACATACCCCATAAACACATAAAAAACATAAATACATATACCGAGGGTATTAAAAATATAAACGGAGACAAAATACAACAAACAAAAGATGCTTTTAATGCGAATCTAGCAACGTATTGTACGCCTTTTACTTGCGAAATATAACCGCCTAAAACACAAGACAAACTTCCTAAAGCAATGATTATAAAAGCATATAAAGGCACACTAAAATTAATATGCTTATGCACGGTTTTATAGAATGCTAAAATTACTGGTACAAATGCCCAAAAAGTATATAGCTCCCACATATGGCCAAAATAACCAAAGGCTGCTTTCTTTAATTTTGTATTTTTAAAAACAGTAAAAAACACCTTAAAATCGGGTTTATCTATAGTCTTCATGTATGGCCCATTAGGCACCAATGTAAACATAAGCACACCGCCTAATAGTGCTAAAATGGTTGTTATTACAAATACAATTTCCCAAGAAAATGAGTTGCTCATTTCTTTTAATATATGTGGCGATGCAGTACCTAAAACCAAAGCTCCAACTAAAAACCCTAAAGCCTTACCTAAACCAGCCTTACTATAATCCGATGCTATTTTCATACCAACAGGATATATTCCTGCTAAAAAGAAACCTGTTAAGAATCT
Organism: uncultured Algibacter sp.; assembly: GCA_937936645.1. Classification (GTDB taxonomy): domain Bacteria; phylum Bacteroidota; class Bacteroidia; order Flavobacteriales; family Flavobacteriaceae; genus Postechiella. The sequence goes on along the minus strand of CALHCQ010000156.1, from coordinate 5,036 downwards.
ATACATTAATAATGTAAAAATGGTATTAAATTTTAAAACACATACCAAATTAAAAAGTGCAGCAAAAATGGCACTAATAAAAAACACGCGAGAAGGTGGAAATCTGTCTGCTAGATTAAAAATAGCATAAATTAATGTTCCTATAATAAAACCAAAATTTACTGCTGAAGTTAAGTGACCTAAGGCATTATCTTGCAAATTAAAAGTATTAATTAATTGGCTTATTACAGCATTACTAGCAAACCAAAGCGATGTGCAACAAAATTGAGAGAATACAATAATAATGAGTATGTTTTTATAATTTTTCACACCAAAATGTTTTAAATACTTTATAAATTAAAAAAAGGCATAGTTTATACGAAACTATGCCTTTTGTACTTAATATTAAATAATAACAGCTATTATTTACGAGTAACAGACCCTGAAGGGAATGTTCCTAAATTCTGATTTAAAGTATAACTTATTGGTGCTGTCTCTAGACCTGCAGGTGCTAATAAAGGTTTTAACACAAATGGAGCTGGAGAATCGTCTGGTACTGGCTCTACAGATACAACAACTGTACGACCTCTAACATCCAAAGGAAACATTTCTCCTTCTGGTGCGTTCATAAAAAAGTCTTCTCCAGGTATGTTTGGTCCTGCTTGAGATGTTGCACTAAATGAAACTAACTGATCGTTGTCTGCATTATCATCTGGTGTATTAAAATCTGCAAATGTTCCAGTAGAAAGTGGACCAGACTCACCAATAACCCAACCTTCATATACCCATCCTGCAGGTAATGTAGGTAATGATAAACTTGGTGTTGGTGGCATACCAGGTACTCCAAACCATACACCGTATTGGTCGTTACCATTATTACCATTAGTTTCGTCTGTAGGTGTTCTTAAAAAGAAGCGCCCTGTTGCGTTAGAAAAATCTCCTACGATGTCTGTATTTAATGTAGCTGAATCATCAGAAAAATCTCCAACTAATAATTTAGTATCAGCAGGTGTTAAAGCAGCTTCTCCTGTTTCTCCTTCTGGCTCAATACTTAATACAAAGCGTGTGGCATTGTCTAAAAGCTCTTGATTAACTTGGAACTCTGTTTGCGACAATTCTCCTTCTGCATTGACAGTAAATACACCTGTAGATCTTGGAGTGTCGTTAACGATTACCCAACCTTCGTAAACATAGCCATTTCCTAAACGTTCTAAACCTTCTAGGTTTAGACTTAAGTTAGCTTCTCCTGTATTTCCGTTGTTGTCATCATCACTACTACAAGAAGTAGCTAAAAACCCAGCAGCCATAGTGGCTAAAATCATGTTTTTAATCATTGTTTTAAATTTGTTTGTTTTGTTAATAATATTTATTGTAATCGATTAATTGTTTGCAGTAAATCACATTAATACCTTGTTAATTGTAATTTTGTTTCTATTAATTTTAATTAACTTATCTTTTTCTAGTTTATTTAAAAGAATGTTAAGTGTAGGTCTTGATACTGCTAATAAAGAAGCGATATCTTTTTGGGTGTATGGATGAGATATAATATTACAGCTATTCTTTTTACAATACATTCCATACTCTACATTTAAATCTTTTAAAAACTCTAGTAGTCTAGTTTTGGCATCTTTATGCAACAGTAACTTTAAGTGTCTTTCTGTCTTTTTTATTTTAAAACCAATAAACTTATATATCTTAAAACTAAAAGCTTGATTGCTTTTCATTAGTTTTTGCACTTGATTAATAGTAACGGAACATATTGAAGTTTTATTATCTATGGATTGAGCAAATTCTTTACGATGACTTTCTCCAAATATCGCAGACTCTCCAAATAACTCTCCACGTTTTAAAATAGTAGTAACAATTTCATCACCATTAGCATTAAAGTAACCTATTTTAACTTTACCCTCGGTAATTATAAAAATATCTTTAGCGTCATGATTTTCGGAATAGATAAATTCTTTTTTTTTGTAGTAATTGAATGCGTGTTCTTTACTGTAAGATTTTAATTTGTGAGGGCATAATAAATTATACAGATTAACATCCTCGAAAAACCAAACAGACTTTGCTCTCATACTTAGAATTTACCTTAATAATGTAATTAGTCGTTATGGGTAGAAAAACATTACAAAAAAAAATCTCCTAAATATTAATTTAGGAGATTTTTTTATATTTTTTGTATATATTTAGACTACTCTGGCTGTTCTTCAACTGTAGAAGATTTCTCAACATCTTTATCTAAATCATTTAACAACTCTTTATCTAGCAACAAGTTATACCATTGTATTACTTTTTTTATATCGCTCGCATAGACACGATCTTCGTCGTAATTTGGTAATATATCAAAAAAGTATTCTTCTAACTTATCTTTACCTTCTTTAGGGCCTACACTTGTTTTATTACCATTTTCTTTGTTTTTAATACTTAAAAAAACATCTTTTAATGGAACTTCTTTTTCTAGAGTGTAAATTGCTATTTCACTTAAAACACTAACATTTTGTTGAATATTAACAGATAAACGTTTTTTATCTAGTAAAGATTCTGCTATAAAACCACCTCGGGTTTGTTTAATTAAATGATATAAACCTGGCTTGCCTGCTATAGCTATTATTTTATTTAAACTCATATTTTTATTTTTATTGAAAACAAATATCTAGTCTTTATATTCGTTTTGCAAATATTTAACGCTTCTTTTTTGCATTAGGAAAACGCATCCTGTAATCTACATTTATTTTTCCTTTGGAGATATTACCTATTCTACCTTTAATTAATCGTTTTTTTAAAGTCGATAATAAATCGGTAAACAACACACCTTCTATATGGTCGTATTCATGTTGAATGACTCTCGCAATTAAACCATCGAACACTTCTGTATGCATATTAAAATTTTCGTCGTAATACTCTACAGTAATTTTTGGCTTTCTATAAACATCTTCTCTTACATCTGGTATACTTAAACAACCTTCGCAAAATGACCACTCCTCGCCTTCTTCTTTTATAATTTTAGCATTTATAAATACACGCTTAAACCCTGTTAAGGCGTCTTGTTCTTCCTTTGTTAAATCGTCGTCATCGGCAAAAGGCGTTGTATCTACTAAAAATAATCTTATAGGTAAGCCTATTTGTGGCGCTGCTAGCCCAACACCATAGGCGTTGTACATGGTCTCGAACATGTTTTCTAGTAAAACATCTAGTTTAGGGTAATCTTTTGTAATATCTACTGCTTTCTTCTTTAAAACAGGATCGCCTATAGCGACAATAGGTAATATCATTTTGATGTTTTTTTATATTTTACAAATATATGATTCATTTTTAACTCTGTTAAAAAATCTACAAGGAATGCATATAATTTTGAAGTATTAGCGTTGCACTTATTTCGTCTACAAGCGCTTTATTTTTTCGTTTCCCTTTTTTTAGTCCGCTATCTATCATGGTCTGTACAGCCATTTTAGATGTAAAACGCTCGTCTATGCGCTTTATTGGTATTTTGGGTATGGCTTTTTTTAACTTCTCTATAAAGTTTAAAATAAATACTTCACTCTCCGACACTGTATTGTTCATTTGTTTTGGTGCTCCAATAACAAAAGTTTCTACTTGTTCTTCATTTATGTATTTTTTTAAAAAAGGAATGAGTTCTTTAGTTGCTACGGTGGTTAAGCCAGATGCTATAATTTGCAACTCGTCTGTTACAGCAATACCTGTTCTTTTAGTGCCATAGTCTATTGCCAATATTCTAGCCATAAATTATTTTTTATCAAAAATACTATAATAATTAGGTTTTATAGCATTCTTTACAAAACAAAAAAAAGACTATCTATTAGCATTTAGATAGCCTTTGTGATAAGTTTAATTAAAATAAAACTATGCCTTCTTCTCCATATTTATCTTAGGAAATAACACTTTTATATTCTGAATTTTACGTTTTCTATTCATATAAATTTTAAAATCGCTTGCTCTTACAATTATAGACTTTACATCTAAATGATTAAGATTATTAGTTGATTTTTTTTCTGTTTCTAAAACACTGGAAACATTATTTTTTTGCTTGTGCTCCTTTCGCTTAACATCTTGAGCGTTTGATATAAAGCACGTTAGAAGTAATAAAATTAGTAAGCCGTATGTTTTCATCGTATTTAGTTTTATACTCTAAATATAGCATAGACGTTGGATGCATAGCTAAATTAATGGTTGTAACACAATTAATAATCGTTATATAGCATTTGGCATTGATTTATTAAATTATTCTAGGTAATTATAAACGATTAGGAACTGTAACACTTAATAATATGATAAATTCATTCTTGTTTTAAAGTATACCTATTATATTTGCTTAAAATTATATTTCGAATGACAGAATTACAACAAACTATAGAAAAGGCTTGGGAAGATAGAGCACTTTTAAATGATGATGCTACTAAAAAAGCAATTAGAGAAGTTGTTTCTTTATTAGATGCTGGTAAATTACGAGTTGCAGAACCTGTAAAAGATGGTTGGCAAGTTAATGAATGGGTAAAGAAAGCCGTTGTTTTGTATTTCCCAATACAAAAAATGGAAACTATTGAGTGCGGCCCATTAGAGTTTCACGATAAAATTCCTTTAAAAACAGGATATGCAGAAAAAGGAATTCGTGTAGTACCTCATGCTGTTGCTAGACACGGTGCTTACATATCTGCAGGAACTATATTAATGCCAAGTTATGTTAATATTGGTGCTTATGTAGACGAGGGTACTATGGTAGATACCTGGGCAACTGTTGGTAGTTGTGCACAAATTGGTAAACACGTTCACTTATCTGGCGGTGTTGGTATTGGTGGTGTTTTAGAGCCATTACAAGCTGCTCCTGTTATTATAGAAGATAACGCTTTTATAGGGTCACGTTGTATTGTTGTAGAAGGTGTACATGTAGAAACAGAAGCTGTCCTAGGAGCTGGTGTTACATTAACAATGAGTACTAAGATTATTGACGTTACCGGAGACTCTCCTGTAGAATACAAAGGTCGTGTACCTGCACGCTCTGTAGTAATACCAGGTAGTTATGCAAAAGAATTTCCATCTGG
>CALHCQ010000155.1 GCA_937936645.1 uncultured Algibacter sp. | reverse complement strand
GTTGGATGCGCCGTTTCTAAAAACACACAATGAGCATCGTTATTTTCTTTTAAATAATCTTTACAACCTAAATAACCAACGGCACCATGCGGATCGGCTACATAGTTGTAATCGTTATAAATTTCTAATAATGCATCTCTTGTTTCTTTATCAGTATAACTGTAAGATGATAGATTTGTTTTTAACGTATCGAAGCTGTTTTTATATATTTCTTGTATTCTAATAAAATTACTTGGCGCTCCAACATCCATGGCGTTACTTATGGTTTGCACAGATGGTTTTGGCTCATAATTTTCAGTTTTCAAATATCTTGTTACAACATTATTGGCGTTATTTGATGCTATAAAGTGCTTTATAGGCATTCCTAATTTTTGAGCCATCATTCCCGCACAAACATTACCAAAATTACCACTAGGCACAGAAAACACAATGTTTTTATGTTGCTTATGTAATTGTTTGTAAGCAAACATAAAATAAAATAATTGTGGTAACCAGCGTGCTACGTTAATAGAGTTAGCAGATGTTAGTTGCATTTTACGTGTTAAATCGGTATCAAGAAAAGCGGTTTTAACCATAGCCTGACAATCGTCAAAAGTACCATGCACCTCTAGAGCTTTTATATTTTGACCAAGCGTAGTTAACTGCATTTCTTGAATATCGCTCACTTTGCCGCTAGGGTATAAAATAACAACATTAACCCCTTTAACTCCTAAAAAACCATTAGCTACAGCACCGCCTGTATCTCCAGATGTTGCTACAAGCACTGTAACCTCGTTAGTGTTATCTTTATTAAAATAACCTAAACATCTAGCCATAAATCGAGCGCCAACATCTTTAAAAGCCATGGTAGGACCATGAAACAACTCTAGGGTAGAGATATGATCGTTTAGTTTTACTACCGGAAAATCGAAAGCTATAGTTTCTTTAACAATAGTTTTTAATACAGCTTCTGGTATTTCTGGCGATACAAATTGTTTAATCGCTTCGAAAGCAATATCTTCATTTGATAAATCATCAATATTATCAAAAAAATCTTGAGGTAAAGGTGTTATAGTTTCTGGGAAATATAATCCTTTATCTGGTGCTAATCCTTTTACAACAGCATCTTTAAACGATGTGTTTGGAGCTTGTTTATTTAACGAGTAGTAATTCATTTTTTATTCCTTTTTAACTTAGGAAACTGTTTTATTTGTTATCCTTACAATATCTTATTAAGATAAGGGTTATGACATAATTTTTACGCCAGACTTGTTAATTTTAGACACGTGAATTTCGTAAGTAATTCCAGTACTAGCATAAACTTTATTAATAGCTTCTTTAACCTGCAAAGCTGTTTGTTCTGTTTTACTTAAAGCAAAAATAGACGGTCCCGAACCAGATATACCAGCCCCTAAAGCACCTTGAGCTAAGGCAGCTTCTTTAACAGCTTTAAAATGTGGTATTAATTTGCTTCTATGTGGCTCTACAATAATATCGTTTAAAGATTCGCTTATTAATTGGTAATCGCTTGTGTGTAGAGCGTGTACTAAACCTCCTAAATTGGCCCATTGCGCTATGGCGTCGGTTAAAGCGACTTCTTTTGGCAAAACAGCTCTAGATTCGGATGTTTTTATTTCTATTTGCGGATGTATTATTGTTGCAAATAAATCGTCTGGAGTAGGTATTTCTAAAATTTTTAAAGGCGCAATACTTTTAACTAATGTAAATCCGCCAAATAGGGCAGGAGCAAGATTATCGGCATGTTCGCATTTGCTAGCCAAAGCTTCGCCTTTTATGGCAAATTGCGTCAGTTGAGTTTTGTTAAATGGTCGGCCCAATAACTCGTTCATTCCAAAAACACTACCTACAGCACTTGCTGCACTACTACCAATACCACTACCTGGTTTTATGTTTTTATATATTTCTATTTCGAAACCAAAATCTACATCTAAAGCTTCGTACATAGCTAATGCAGACACACCAGCTACATTTAAATGCGCTTCGTAGGGTAAATCGAAACCTTCTATTTTGGTTATAAAAACGCCCTTTTTATTGGTTTTTTTAATAACCATATCGTCTCCAACACTGTCTAAGCAAAAGCCTAAAACATCAAAACCACAAGCAACATTTGCAACGGTTGCAGGAGAAAATATTTTTATTTCGTTCATTACATTACTGTTTTTCAATATCCGCGAAAGCGTATATATTACTTTATTTTTTGCTAAGCTATTTAATTATATTTAAAAAATAGCTTAGCAATAGTATTTACTTATTTCCTATTCTAATAATATCGGCAAATAAACCAGAAGCTGTAACATCGGCTCCTGCACCTGCACCTTTAATTATCATAGGCTGTTCTGGGTAGCGCTCGGTATAAAACATAACAATATTATCGCTACCTTTTAAGTTGTAAAACGGGTGGCCTTCTGGTATTTCTTGTAAGCTTACAGAGGCTTTACCATTGTTTAATGCTGCAACGTATTTTAACTGACTTTTATTCGCTTTCGCTGATGCAAATAAGGCTTGATAGTGAGCTTCGTCTGCAATTAAAGTCTCGTAAAAATCTGCTACGGTATCGCTTTTTAAGCCTGCTTCAGATAAGAATGGTGTATTTTCTATATCTTCTAAATTCATTTCCATACCGCTTTCTCTTGCAAGAATAAGTATTTTTCTAGCAACATCTACACCGCTTAAATCTATTCTAGGGTCTGGCTCTGTATAACCTTCTTCTCCTGCTTGTTTTACGATGTCATAAAACTTTGTAGTGTCGTTAAAATTATTAAACACAAAGTTTAAACTTCCCGATAACACAGCGTGTATTGATTTTACTTTATCGCCAGAGGCTATTAAATTATTTAATGTATCTATAATTGGTAAACCTGCACCAACATTTGTTTCGAATAAATAAGGAGCATCGTATTTTAAAGATAAACGTTTAAGTAACTTGTAGTTTTCAAAATCGCTAGAACAAGCAATTTTATTACAAGCTACCACACCAATACTTTCTCTTAAGTATTGAGCATATAAATTGGCCACGTCTTTATTTGCTGTTACATCTACAAATATACTGTTACGTAAATTTAAGTCTCTTGCGTTTTCAAAAAAGCCGTTTAAAGATGCTGCTTCGCCTTGCTCTAACTGTTCTTTCCAATTGCTTAAATCTATACCACTTTCGTTAAAAATCATTTTTCTAGAGTTGGATAAACCTGCAACTCTTAGGCTAATTTTTAAATTCTTTTTTAAATATTCGCGTTGTTGTTTTATTTGCTCTACTAACTTTTCGCCTACATTACCAACTCCTGTAATAAATACGTTCAGCTGTTTTGTTTTAATTTCGAAAAACTGCTCATGTATTGCATTTAATGCTTTTTTTACATCTTTTTTAGATATAACAGCCGATATATTTTTCTCTGATGCTCCTTGCGCAATGGCTCTAATATTAATATTGTTACGCCCAAGTGTACTAAACATTTTACCGCTTATACCTTGATGGTTTTTCATTTTATCTCCTACAAGTGCAATAATAGAAAGTTCGTTTTCTGTTATTAACGGATCTATTTTACCCAAGGCAATTTCGTTTTCAAAAGCACCATCTATAGCTGTTTTTGCTTTATTAACATCTTGCTCGTTAATGCCTATACAAATAGAATGCTCTGACGAGGCCTGAGTAATTAATATAATATTAATTTTTTCTTGAGACAGTGTTTCAAACAAACGCTTAGAAAAACCAGGTATACCAATCATACCACTTCCTTGAAGTGTAATTAACGCAATACCATCAATATTACTAATACCTTTTACGGGTGCGTTTGTATTTTCTTCATTATTAGAAATAACTGTTCCAACTTCTTCTGGAGCTAATGTATTTTTAATATGAATAGGTATGTTTAAATCTAAAACAGGTTGCACCGTTGGTGGATATAATACTTTTGCTCCAAAATGCGATAATTCCATCGCTTCTTGGTACGAAATTTTGTCTATAGGGTAAGCCTGCTTTACTTGCTTTGGGTTGGTTGTAAACATACCGCTTACATCGGTCCAAATTTCTAGTTGGTCTACTTTTAAAGCAGCAGCCACAATTGCAGCTGTATAATCGGACCCACCACGACCTAGTGTTGTAATATCTCCTGTAACAGATTTAGATACAAAACCAGGAATTATTGTAATACGCTGTATAACGTTTTTAAAGTATTCTTGTATGTTTTCGTTAGTAATAGCAAAATCTACCTCAGCTTTTGTAAAATTAGAGTCTGTAATAATAAGCTCTTGCGAGTTTTTACGATCGGCAGATAAGCCACGACTTTTCATAGTTTCTGCAATTATGTAAGACGATAAAAGCTCTCCAAAACTAACTAACTTATCTGATGTTTTAGGCGACAATTCATTAATTAAAAAGATACCATCTAATAAACTTTTTAACTCGTCTAGTTTAGACTCTACAAAAGCCATGACACTTTCGTTATTATTTGGTATAAGCGCGTTAACAATATTAAAATGGCTTTCTTCGATGCCTTCTAAAATATCTTTAAACTGCTTATCTTTATTTTTGGCATAATTTCCAGCTAATAATAATTTATCTGTAATACCACCTACTGCTGACACAGCACATATAATAGAATCGTTTTTAGAGTAATCTTCTAAAATACTAATAACCTTATTGATATTTTTTGCGGAGCCCACTGAAGTACCTCCAAATTTTAAAACCTTCATTTTTAATGAATTAATGTTTAAATAAATATTTTATGAAAATGTAATTGTAACAATTACATGAAATAACGGGAGAAAAATAGATAACTAACCCCAAAGGGTTGTTGTTGTAGCTGTAAAAGAAATAGCAGCGATTGCTTCAAGGTTTGAAGTAGTGATAACACGTGTATTTTGTTTTAAAAGCTTCATTATTTTATAAATAACGTTTCAAAAGTATTACTTTTAGGCTTATAAAAAAACAAAAAACTTTTTTTTTAAGTATTCTTATGCTAAAAATCGTTTTTTTACGAAAAACAACCCATATTTTTTCTAAAATATAATTATCAATAATTTTAATACAAAATTTACACAAAATACATATGAAGATTTTTTCTAAAGAACAAATTTATGAAGGTGATGCCTTAACATCCAAAGTGCAAAATATATCTTCTACAGATTTAATGGAGCGGGCAGGAACAGGTATTTTTAATTGGATGCACATGCGTATGCAAGGCGCACAAGTACCCATTCATGTTTTTTGCGGTATAGGAAATAATGGTGGAGATGGCTTGGTTTTGGCCAGACACCTCATTACTCATGGTTATAATGTAAAAACATACATAGTAAATTACAGCGACACACGTAGTAAAGATTTTTTAATAAACTACGATCATATAAAAAATGTAACCAAAAATTGGCCTACCTTACTCAATAAAGATTCTAATTTACCAGAAATTAACCCTGAAGATATTATTGTTGATGCCGTACTAGGTATAGGTTTAAATAAGCCTGTAGAGAACTGGGTGAAAGATTTATTTATTCATTTTAGAAACTCTAAAGCTTACACGTTATCTATTGATATTCCATCTGGCTTACACACCAATAAGGCTATAGAAGATGAAAACGCTGTTGTATGGGCAGGATATACTTTAAGTTTTGCATCGCCTAAATTAGTGTTTTTCTTACCAGAAACTGCAAAATACACGGTGCAATGGGAGGTTTTAGATATAGGTCTAGACGAATCGTTTTTATATAACACCGTAACCGATGCCGAATTAATAGGAAAACACGAAGTGCTACCCATGTATTTACCAAGAGAAAAATACACACACAAAGGAGACATGGGACATAGTTTAATAATAGGTGGTAGTTATGGTAAAATTGGAGCTGTTACTTTAGCTAGTAAAGCAGCACTATCTATTGGTTCTGGTTTAATTACAGCATACACGCCTAAATGTGGCTACATACCATTGCAGTCTAGCTTTCCAGAAGTCATGGTTATTACAGATGTTAATACAACAAACATAACAAGTATAAACCTTAATTTTAAACCTACAGCAATAGGTTTAGGTGTAGGCATGGCAACTAAAAAGAAAACAACAAATGCGTTAAAAGATTTTTTTAAACTAAATAAAGCACCACTTGTTATAGATGCAGATGGTTTAAATATTTTAGCTGATAAAAAATCGTTATTAAAACTATTACCAGCAGGTAAGACCATATTAACACCTCATGTAAAAGAATTAAAACGCTTAGTTGGTCAATGGAAAGACGATTTCGATAAACTAGAAAAAGTTAAAAAATTCTCTAAAAAACACGATGTTATTGTTGTTATTAAAGGTGCTAATACCATAACCGTTTACAATAATAAACTTTACGTGAATACCACAGGAAACCCCGGACTTGCCACAGCAGGTACAGGCGATGTTTTAACTGGTATCATTACAGGTTTAATAGCACAAGGATACAACGCATTAAACGCAACCATTTTTGGGGTGTATTTACATGGCAAGGCAGCCGATATAGCTATTGAGCAATATGGTTACCAAAGCCTTATAGCAAGTCATGTTATAGATTATCTGGGCGATGCCTTTATAGATTTATTTAAAGAGCCTGAACAACCAGAAGTTACGCAAAACACACAAGAGCAAGAAGTAGAGTCAAGCCCTCAAGCACAACAAAACAATGCATAAAAAATAAAGCCGAACAATTAAATGTTCGGCTTTATTTTTTTAAATATTTAAAGACTCCAATAAATTAACTAAACCAGGGTTAGAAGGTCTTGGAGCATTGGCATTTATTATTTTACCATCTGGATCTAGTAATATAAATCTAGGAATGCCTTTTATACCAAAATCTTTAACAAAGGCAGACTGCCAACCATTATCTGCTAATAATTGCACACCTTTAAGCTGCCTACTTTTTATAAGAGCTTTCCATCGTTCGTAGTTTTTTGCTGTATCTATAGATATACTAACAAATTCAATATTTTTACCATGAAGTTTTTTCTCTAAAGCTTGTAAAGCAGGTAATTCCCTAATACAGGGGCCGCACCAAGTTGCCCAAACATCGATGTATAAATATTTTCCTTTTAAGTCACTTAAAGACGTTGTACCACCAGCATAATTTTCGTAATCTATAAATTCTGGAGCAGCATCTCCAGGCGTAAAACCTTTTAAGCGCCTAAATAATGTTTTTATTTCTTTTTTATGTGCCTGGTTAGTAGAGGTATTCATGTACAGATTATAAAAAGTATTTATATCCTGCTCACGCTCTAGGTTTTTACTCGCATAATCGAATAATAAACCATTTTTTAATTCAGGATTAGAAATCGTCTCTAATGTTTTTACTAATGCAATACCGTTAGATATTCGCTCGGTTTGAGCGCGTTGCATAGCCTTTGTTCCAAAATGATAATTAACTAACTTTTTGTAGTATATCGAAAAATTATAATCTTCGGTGTTTTCGTAATTTAGACTTTCTAATTCTGATAAAAAACCACTAGATACTTTAAAACCCTGTTTTTGAGTGTAAAAAGCATGTGCGCGCTCGTAATCGTTAAGTTTACTTAAATAAAAGTAATCAATATTTTTACGTTCGTTTTCTATATAATCTTTAGGCAGTGAAGCAGCTTGTTCTAATATGTTTTTTTGCGAACTTACCAGTTGTTTAAGCAGCTTTTTGTACGCAACTTCATCAAGCTTATAAAAATCTTTTTTGTTTTGTAAAAGCATGTTTTCCGCATCACGTTTATCTTTTAAATAACGACTAATTTCAAAGCCATTACCAGAAAAATTTAATGTAGCATCTAAATTATTCACATCATAATTTATAATAACATGGTCTCCCTTATTTAAATGTAAAAAAATGGGATGCTTAGAATCGTATAAAATATAGTCTTTTGTATTATTTCTAAGTGTGTCTATAAAATGACCGTCTTTAGATATTTTTATGTTTTTTGTAAAAGATCTATCTAGAGCATTAATACTTAGCGTATTATTTTGAGGTAAATTTTGTATGGTACCAGATAAGACCACATAATCTACCGGAGGTTTGGGTTTACAGGCATACATGCTACCTATTAAAGCCATAAATATTAGTTTTTTCATGAATTTTTATATTTTAGATATGATGGCAATTAGTAAAGGTATAACTTTTTAAGTTAGTCATTAAACAATCTTACTTGCTTTATATATAAGTCTCTATTTTTATTATCTAATTTAAACTCAACATCCAAACCAAAGTTTGTGTAGCTTTTAGATGAATAACTATGTCTATAAAAATATTTTTTTATAGACTCTAATTGATTTGCTAAATTCAAAATTTCTTTATCACTCATAACGAGTTTACCATTATCATTAATATTTGATTGCGTAATAATGTCAACTATAGTTTTTCCCTTGTATAAATTATTTACAGAATTAGGATAACAAATAAATTGATCACAAATGATTCCTTGTTCTGGTTTTACAACACTTGTTTCTCCTACTTGAGCATTTACAATAAAGCCATGACTGTTTTTTCTGTAAATATTTTTAGTAATAGCCACACCATTAACTTCTTCTTTTGGAAATGATCTATGTACTAATACTCCCATTAAAACATCTTTTTGATTAATATCAAAATACTCTCTTTCTAGATAAGCTTCATAAGACCATAAACTTGCCCATACTTTTTTAATAGCCTTTTCAAATGACTTGTTATCATTAAACAAAATACCTGTTTTAGAACTATAAAGTCCTGCTCCAGAAAAGCCTTTTATATCTTCTGCGTTAGTTGATGAACGAAACCTCATTCTAATCCAACCTCCATTATTTTGAACTTTTTTATTTATCTCATTTAATAAAGTCTTATTTATTGGCTCTAGTTTAATAGCTCTACGAATGTTTTTTAATTGACTTTTTAATTCTGTGCCATTTGGCTTAGAGTTATGTAAACTAAGAATAAGATTATTGATACTGTTTTTTTTAACGTGCTTGTCATAAAAGAAAAATGGAATAACAAAAGCACCCTCAGGAACTTTAAAATTACTCTTTTTACTAATCTTGAATAACCTTCCCATATTGTTGGCTTTATGTCCTGAAAATTTAAAAGACTTACTGTTAAGGTCTTTTATATCAACCAAATAGTCTGTTTTAAGGTTAGACTTCAACTTAATTTTTTTACGCTCTTCTTTTTCAAATTTTAAATTATGTGATAACTCAATTCTAAATGTATCTCTTAAAACTTCAAAACGAACATTCTTATTATTTAAACGAATCAATAAACTATCTTTAAATGCTAGTTTATGAGCGCAAATAGGAATTTTTCTATTTTGTCCTAATAATGATAAATGACTCAATGGTGTTTGAAACTCATTTATAATAACACCAGAAACATTAGGTAAAATGCGTGGCAGTTTATCAATAACTATAATATCAGTAGGAGAAATTTTTAAGTTTCTATCGTAATCATTAATAATCCGGAGTGTTCCATGAGCAATGGACTTACTAATTACTTGATAATTTGAATTTTTGTAAATGTGAGATGAACTTAATAATGGGAATTTATTTTTAAATTCATCGCTTAAATTTAAAAACCTTGAAGTATTTTGATAGAAGTATAATTCTTTAATAAAACTTGTTTTCGAAACAGTTTGCAATAAAAATAAAACATCTTCTTCTTTCATCAAATCTGCCGCTGAAATTTCAAGAGCAAATTTATTTAGATTTCTGTAATAATTTAAATTAGCCAATAAATATCTTCGTTTATTTGATTTAGAATAGTTAATCTTATTGAAGCTTTCTAAATCAGATTCATCCTGTAAATTGGAATTACAAAACTCAAAATGATATTTATAATATTTAGAATTAATATAATATATTTTTCTAGTCTTCAAATCATATACAAGCTTTAATGCTGAAACTTGACCATACTTTTCTATCAATGGTAGACTTGAAAGATTACTAAAATTAGTTTTGGTATTTAATGTACTTAGAAATTCTTGCCCAAAGCAATTAAAAACAACAATTATATTTATTAAAATTAATAACTTATTTTTTATTGACATAGCTCACTAAGTATAAA
>CALHCQ010000154.1 GCA_937936645.1 uncultured Algibacter sp. | reverse complement strand
TATCTATACCCTATGATAGACCCAGAAACAGGAAAACTACTTACCAGCGAAAACCTAAAAGTTTTACCTAGAATGAAAGAACTTTATAAATTATTTAAGTACAATGGTAAAGTTGTGGATATCGAAGATTATGACACTAATATTATGAATGTATTTTCTAGAGAAATTCTACAAATGATTAATAGTGGCGAACGCGGTTGGGAAGCTATGCTGCCAGAAGGTACTGCCGACTTAATTAAGGATTATCGTTTATTTGGGTATTCTAGAAAACCATTAAACTCCATTGCCATAAAGAAAAGATTAAATAAGTAAATAAAAAGCCCATTGTTATTTTTTAACAATGGGCTTTTTTTATGACTGCTATATTTATTCTAAAATTTGGGCAGCGTGATCTTTAGTCTTTACCTTATCTATCACCTTAATTACTTTACCTTCGCCGTCTACAATAAAAGTTTTTCTATGTATGCCATCATAAACACGGCCCATAAATTTTTTAGTACCCCAAACACCAAAAGCATTAATAACTTGCATATCCTCATCGGCTAATAAAGGGAAAGGAAATTCGTGCTTATTTTTAAAATTAGATTGACGCTTGGCAGAATCTGCACTAACGCCCAATAAAGCGTATCCTTTTTCTTGTAATAATTCGTAATTATCTCTTAAATTACAAGCTTCTGCAGTACACCCTGGAGTGCTTGCTTTCGGGTAAAAGAAAACAATTAATTGCTTACCTTTAAAATCAGATAATTTTACAGAGTTGCCAGCTTCATCTAAAGCTTCAAAATTTGGAACGCTGTCGCCTACTTTTAATGTATTCATATTTATTAACTTTGTTTATGCTAAAATACAACTAATGACTAAAAAAGAAAGTGTATCGTTTATAATAAAAACTTTAAACGAGCTTTATCCAGAAATACCAATACCCCTAGATCATAAAGATCCCTATACGTTATTAATTGCCGTTTTACTCTCGGCCCAAAGTACAGATGTGCGTGTAAATAAAATTACACCACTTTTATTTAAGGAAGCCGATAATCCTTACGACATGATAAAACTAACTGTAGATGATATTAGAGATATTATAAAACCTGTAGGCTTGTCTCCAATGAAAAGTAAAGGTATTCATGGCTTATCTAAAATATTAATAGAAAAACACAACGGTCAAGTTCCAAAAACATACGAAGCTCTAGAAGCTTTACCCGCAGTAGGCCACAAAACAGCCGCCGTTGTATTATCGCAAGCTTTTGGTATTCCTGCTTTTCCTGTAGACACACACATACATCGTTTAATGTACCGGTGGAATTTAACTAATGGTAAAAATGTTGTACAAACCGAAAAAGATGCTAAACGCTTATTTCCAGAAGAACTTTGGAACGATTTACACCTTCAAATTATATGGTACGGACGAGAATATTCGCCAGCAAGAGGTTGGAATTTAGACAACGATATTATTACCAAAACTATTGGTAGAAAAACAGTACTAAACGACTATTATAAAGCAAAAAAGCCTTGATATATATCAAGGCTTTTTTTGTTTATTTAATTAAGTATTGTTTCAAACTCCATCTCGTTATAAGTAACAAGAGATAATGCTTTAGAGTAGTTTAAAATAAAATTAATCGTTTCTTGTTTCGGATTCAGTTCCTGTGTATTAGAGTAAATTTTTGCCATGTAGTGTTATTTTAATTATTTCTTAAATAACGCTACATTTTATATATTATTGTATTTTTTTTATTAATCTGTTGTTAAAACAATTTGGTTTTTATCTATAACCTTTCTCAAATTAATCAAGGCATAACGCATGCGACCTAAAGCGGTGTTAATACTAACTCCTGTTCTTTCTGAGATTTCTTTAAAACTCATATCGTTATAAATACGTAGTAACAAAACTTCTTTTTGATCTTCTGGCAATTCGTCTACCAAACGTCTTACATCGGTTTGTACCTGGTCTTTAATAATTTGTTTTTCAGCATTTAAGCTTGTATCACTTAGAACAGAAAAAATACTAAACTCCCCAGTATTATCAAACTTAGGCATTCTATTACTTTTTCTAAAATAATCAATAACTAAGTTGTGTGAAATACGCATTACCCAAGGTAAAAACTTACCTTCTTCATTATATTTTCCGCGTCTAAGCGTACGTATAACTTTTATAAAAGCATCTTGAAATATGTCTTCGGCAACGTCTTTATCGTAAACTTTAGAATATATAAAACTGTAAATTTTTTGCTTGTGTCTCGTTATAAGAGTTTCTAGCGCTTGCTCTTCTCCTCTTATGTATTGACTAACTAGTGTAGAATCTAAAACATGTTCTTTCTTCATAATATTACTTTTTTATCACAACAATAAAATTGCTATGTATCTGTTTGTTAAGATGTTGTTAAAGTAATGTTATAGTATAAGCAGCTGTTTTAAAATTAGTTACAAACAAACCTAATGAAATTTATGGTGTAAAACAAACATTATTATCAAAAACACGATAAAAAACGCATTAAAAGCGTCAAATAACATAATCATTTTGTCGTTTAAATAAATTCAAGAAAATAAATAGTTGTGGTATATTTGTATAACTACTTCCTTTAAAATTTATGAATACAAACTTAACAGACGTAAACCCCAAAGAGCATATTATAATAAAAGGGGCTAAACTGCATAATTTAAAAAATATAGATGTTGTTATACCTAGAAACAAACTTGTAGTTATTACAGGTCTATCTGGTTCGGGTAAATCTAGCTTAGCATTCGATACGCTTTATGCCGAGGGACAACGTCGCTATGTAGAGAGTTTATCTAGTTATGCACGTCAATTTTTAGGTCGGTTAAACAAACCAAAAGTCGATTATATAAAAGGTATTGCTCCAGCAATAGCCATAGAGCAAAAGGTAAATTCTACAAACCCAAGATCTACAGTAGGTACTACAACAGAAATTTACGACTATCTTAAATTATTATTTGCTAGAATTGGTCGTACCTACTCACCTATCTCTAACCAGGAAGTTAAAAAAGATACCGTTACAGATGTTTTAAATGTTGTTAAAACCTGTGCCGATAGAGAAAAACTACTACTATTAGCACCCATACACCTAGAAGAAGGACGCACAATAGAAGATAAATTAAAAGCATTAAACCAACAAGGTTATGCAAGAATAAAAATAAACGACACGGTTGTTAGAATAACAGACCAAACAGCAATAAAAAGCAAAGACACCATAAGCTTAGTTGTAGATCGTGTTATTGTTAAGCACGAAGAGGATTTTTACAACCGACTAGCCGACGCCATACAAACCGCTTTTTTTGAAGGCAAAGGAAGTTGTAGTATAGAAAACATTGATAGCCATGCTATAAAAACCTTTAGTAATAAATTTGAACTAGACGGTATTAATTTTCTAGAACCTAACGTACATCTTTTTAGTTTTAATAACCCTTATGGCGCTTGCCCTAAATGCGAAGGCTATGGCGATATAATTGGTATAGATGAAGAGTTGGTAATACCAAACTCGGGATTATCTGTATACGAAAACGCTATTTTTCCGTGGCGTGGCGAAAGCATGAGTTGGTACAAAGACCAATTGGTAAACAATTCTCATAAATTCGATTTCCCTATACACAAACCCTATTTTGAGTTAAGTGCAGAACAAAAACAACTTATTTGGGATGGCAATGCACATTTTGAAGGCTTAAATAGTTTCTTTGCAGAACTAGAAGCTAAAGCCTATAAAATACAAAATAGAGTTATGCTATCGCGTTACCGTGGTAAAACAAAATGCAGTGCATGCCAAGGCAAACGATTACGTAAAGAAGCCAATTATGTAAAAATTAACCAGGCTACAATTACAGATCTTGTCGAGCAATCTTTAGATAAGCTTACGCATTTTTTTAAAAATTTAAAATTAAATACACACGACAAAACCATAGCGAATAGGTTACTAAAAGAAATAAATAGCCGATTAGAATTTTTAACCAATGTTGGGCTAGATTATTTAACGCTAAATAGAAAATCGAACACATTATCGGGTGGCGAAAGCCAACGTATAAACCTAGCGACATCTTTAGGCAGTAGTTTAGTAGGCTCTATGTACATACTAGACGAGCCAAGTATTGGCTTACACCCCAAAGACACCGAACGTCTTATTCTGGTTTTAAAATCTTTAAGAGACCTAGGCAATACCGTTATCGTTGTAGAGCACGACGAAGATATTATGAAAGCTGCCGACGGTATTATAGATATTGGGCCAGAGGCAGGCACCCTAGGCGGGCATGTGGTTGCCCAAGGCAAATATAAAGACATACTCACCTCCAAATCGCTTACCGCACAATACCTTAACCAAACATTAAGCATAAAAGTTCCCGAAAGCAGGCGAACATCAAAATATTATATAGACATAATTGGCGCTCGCGAAAACAACTTAAAAAACATAGATGTTCGTTTTCCACTAGGCATGTTAACCGTAATTACCGGCGTATCTGGAAGTGGTAAAAGTACCCTAGTAAAAAAAATATTGTATCCAGCCTTATTAAAAGAACTTACCGGTTTTGGCGATAAACCAGGACAATTTACTAAAATAGACGGCCAGTACAGCAATATAAAAAACATCGAGTTTATAAACCAAAATCCCATAGGGAGATCGTCTAGATCTAACCCCGTAACCTACGTAAAAGCTTACGACGATATTAGAGCTTTATACGCCAAACAAAAACTAAGTGGTATTAGAAATTACCAAGCAAAGCACTTCTCGTTTAATGTCGATGCAGGGCGCTGCGAAACCTGTAAAGGCGAAGGCGAAGTGACCATAGAAATGCAATTTATGGCCGATGTGCATTTAGAATGCGAAGTATGCAAAGGTAAACGCTTTAAAAAAGAAGTGCTAGAAGTCACTTACGGCAATAAAAACATAGACGACATCTTAAATTTAACTATAGACGATGCCATTAGTTTTTTTGAAGCACACGAACAAACCAAAATAAAAAACAAATTACAACCCTTACAAGACGTTGGTTTAGGCTACGTAACACTTGGGCAAAGCTCCTCTACACTATCGGGTGGTGAAGCACAACGTATAAAACTAGCTACTTTTTTAGGCAAAGGTAATACCAAAGACAAAGCACTATTTATTTTTGACGAGCCCACCACAGGATTACATTTTCACGACATACAAAAATTATTAAAATCTTTTAACGCATTAATAAAAAAAGGCCATTCTATTATTGTTGTAGAGCATAATTTAGAACTTATAAAATGTGCCGATCATATTATAGACTTAGGACCAAAAGGTGGCGAAACAGGCGGGCAATTAGTAGCCACAGGAACTCCAGAAAATGTAGCTAAAAATAAAACATCAGAAATTGGTAAATATTTAAAAGATAAAGTTTAAAATACTTTGGGCGTTACCCCGAAAAAAATCGGGGTCGCGCTATTCATTATATCTTTTTTTAAGTGTTGTATCATTACAAGCAAAATGCAAACAACAAACAATAGTATTTATAATAAGGGACTTACTACCAATAAAAAAAGGATGCCATTACTATCGCTAACGCATAAAATGCCTACTTCAGTTTTCTATCTGCTTCGGTTATTGCTAAATCGTTAATACTAGCAAATCGTTTTTTCATTAAACCATTCTCATCAAATTCCCAGTTTTCATTACCATAAGCTCTAAACCAATTACCATTTTCGTCTTTATACTCATATTCAAAACGCACCGCAATTCTGTTGTCGGTATGTGCCCAATATTCTTTTTTTAGCCTATACTCCTGCTCTTTTGCCCATTTAGCATCTAAAAAAGATTCAATCTCGTCTCGACCATTAATAAATTGATCTCTATTTCTCCAAACACTATCGGGGCTATATGCTAATGCTATTTTTTTAGAGTCTTTACTATTCCATGCATCTTCTGCTTTCTGTATTTTTTCTTTAGCATCAGCTATAGTAAACGGTGGTAATGGGAACTTCTTTTCCATAAATAATTATTTTAATTTTAAATATACAATATATTAAACAGTATGTCGTAAACACAGCATAAACATTAATAAAACAACTAATAAAACAACATAAACTATATTAATTATTAAATACACATACCAAATACCTAAAATTAAAATATTAGTTTATGGCACGCTGTTTGCAATTAGCTAAGTGTAACACCCTAAAATGTTAACTTATGAAAAAATATATCTTTTTATTAGCTAGCTTATTTCTTGCAGGAATAACTACTAATGCAGACACAACAAAAAACAATAATGTAACAACACATTATATAGAAGGGTACACAAATTCATTTATTTTTGTAACAAACAATATTGAGTTTTCTGTGTTTCCAGATGGACAGTTCGATTTTAATATTGTAAGCCATACGCCTTATGCGCACAGAAATTACAGAGGATCTCATGTTAATATCAGCTTTAACTCTGGGTACAATTATAATACTTTTGTACAGTACGATAAATTTGGTGCCGTAGTACAAATAGAAAACACACCAATATATTACGATTACTATGGGCGTATTTCTAGAGCTGGAAACATTAATATTAATTATAATAATATTGGTTTAGTTGCTCGTGTTGGTGGCTTGTATGTTCATTATAATAGGTATAACAAAGTGGCTCGTTATTCTGGTTATATTAATGCTTATAACAGAGGTTATGTTAGCAAACCTTGGCACAGGTATTATAGCGTACCTACAGCAAATCATTGTGTCGTTTATAATAAACCATACAGACAGTCTTACAATGCAAGACGTGTTACATATAAAAAACCATATTATAATAGCAGCAGAACTGTTATTGCTAATAGGTCTTATAACAATACGGTAACACATAAAAAATATCGTAAAGTAAATACTAGTAGACGTTATGCTACAACCAATAATTTTAACAGCAGACGCATTACAAAAAACGATATAAATACAACTAGAAATAATAATAATTCTAGACGCATTATAAGAAAACCAGTAACTACAAATCGTAGTGTTCATAGAACTTTTAGAGCGACACCTAATAACAACAAGGTATTAAGATCTACAAGCCCAAAAACAATTAAATACAAAAGCAGTACAATAAACAGAAGGACAACGTCTAACAACCGAATAGCTTTAAACACGAGTAGAAGAAGGTAATTTA
>CALHCQ010000153.1 GCA_937936645.1 uncultured Algibacter sp. | reverse complement strand
GAAGCAACGGCACTCAAAGCACTGTTCGAGTAATTATTCTTCTATACAGAAAAAAAGCATCTACATAGAAATTACTAGTGTGGTAACACAACAAGGGTCGAGCGATAGCTTGTGCTGAATTAAATCAATTTTAATCTATATAATTAGTTAATACTGAGTTTTAAAACTTTTACAAGCTTTATAATAGTATAAAAAAAAGACCCCCAATTAACGATAGCCTTTTTATACGCTTCTTAATAACTTACTCTAATTCGGCACTCGTTACAAACAAGTGCTATCAAGAACTACCAGGGAGTATAGTGATTACATATATAGATCAGATACAGGTTGGTTTACTGACTCATTTGGTTCTAAATAATTTTTCGTTTTTTTTAATATTATTAACAATGATTGGTTGTAATAAAAAAATATTCTATTGAAAGTAACAATTTTGATGAAGTATTCATTAAGTTTTGCGGTTTGAAAAATGAATTCAAAGAAAAATACTATTTAAAGATATAGGTTATAGACCAAACGATAATTAATAGATTAAAAAAGTTAAAGACTAAATCAGAAAGGGATTATTTTACCGCGACTAAATCTTTTTTGTTTGAAATCGAGGTAGTTTTTTCTAATTCAAAAATAAATTAAAGATATGGGTTAGTTATTTATTGTAAGTAATGTTTATAATGAAGTTATTATTGTGATTATACTAACATAGAGTTTTTTTAATACATATTATCAATAGTAAAGCTAAAAAGCTATAAAAGTCGCTTAACTCAAGAAGATTATAGAAATTTGATTTTAAAGAATATTAATACAAAATAAACCCCGTAATAATACTATATGTCGACGTAACCAACAATCCAGCATATACTAAATTTAATTCATAAAATATAAATTGTTATTAATGATTCACTAGTTTATCTTCTTTCTTCTATCTATATTTATTATATTCGTTTCATACAATAATTATATAAATTTACAACAATGAAGCAATTTTTAATCGTATCTATTTTATTTTTATCAGCTATCACATCTTGTAATAAGCCAGTTTCAAAAGAGTTGAGTAGTCTTGTTTTAAGAAAAAACGAGTTAACTAATTTATTTTTACAGGATACTAAATTAGACAATAGAGTTAATTATTCTATAGAAACATTAGAAGTTATAAATAAAATGTTAGATTTTTCAAAGAATTCAATTTCTAAAAAAGAAAGTAAAACAAGTTCACAACTATTAACATTAGAAAAAATATCAAATGAAGTTAATGATATTGTAAAATTATTACCAGAAACCTCAAATTACATTAAATTATTGAAATTTAAAAAAGTGAAAAAAAAATTTGAAGAAGATTTAAATTTAGTTTTGATTAATCTAAATTTAAAAACAGATTCATTTTCAAATAGATTAATAGGCGGAATATTACAAAAAGAAGAACATGATCTGTTAAAATTTATAAGTGTCACAAACAAAGAAATTCAAGAAGTTTCTAAATCTCTAAAATCTATAAGAGGGCTATTAAATTATCAACATATTAATCTTAAGTAAAAAACGACGGAAGAACAAGAATATCTAAAGGTTGGTTTGAGTCTAGTGCCCTTTACGATTTTAAATACAACAATAACGGCCAAGTAAACTATAATAAAATACAAAATAACAAAGGCAAAACGTATTATTTACCATATTACGGTACCTATGAAAATAATAATTTTATTATGATAAACTCAGGAAAAAGCAAAACTAAATTCATGAAATTAGAATAAAAGTTAGCAGCCCTATAATTATTAATAAGGTTAGTGATAAATTATATAGCGAGATTCCATTACTTAATCAAATAAAACATTTACTAAACATCATTAAGGACAGTAAAGAATTATTACTTACAAAAAAAGGATTCTTACCCACAAAAATTGTAGCAAACTTATACAAACAAAAGTTTATTACAGACTATGCTATTGAGAACGGAATAACCAAACTTTACAAAGAAACAGATGTAAACACCATTAACTTAACAAGACTACTAATAGAGCTGTCTCCTTTTGTAAAAAAGAGAACCAATAAATTGAGCTTAACAAAAAAAGGAATCGAAGCTATTAACAACAATTTTAAACTTTTTAATAGCTTTTTCGAAATTTTTACTAAAGACTTTAATTGGGCCTATTACGATGGTTATGATAACGATGAAATAGGACAACTTGGTTTTGGCTTTACACTTATACTATTAAATAAATACGGTAACACCTTTAGACCCGTAGAGTTTTACGCCGAAAAATACCTAAAGGCTTTTAATTTTCCTGATGATAATAATGATGACGATGACGAATACTCGGCAAATGATTCATTAAACTCTTATACGCTTAGATCCTTCGATAGATCTTTAAATTATTTTGGCTTAATTGATGTTAAAAAAACAAACTATAATGTTACACATGTTAAGAAATCTAAATTATTCGATAAACTAATTAAAATACAACCACACAATAATATGCATAAAGTATAAAACACATTTTATACAAAACATTAAAAATCCTTCATTAACTTTTCGTTAATACGAACCGATGCTATTTTAGATGCTACAACACCTAAAACCGTAATGGTTATAAATACAATTATAAAATTTTCGAACTTTATAGCCACAGGGTAAGGTAACGAAGGCGTTATGTAAATACGCAATATATTTGGACCATAATACTGAAACAAGACTAATGCAAAGCCTATAGCAATACCTATTGTACCACCAATTATAGACATTAAACTACCTTGATAAAAAAATATTCTACGAATGTCTTTAACAGTAACACCTATATTGTAAAGCGTACTTAGTGTTTTCTTTTTATCTAAAATCATCATAATTATAGACCCAATAACATTAAACAAAGCTATAATTAATATTAATGTAAAAATAAGATACAATGCAAGCTCTTCTGTATTTAGCATCTTATATAACTTATCATTTAATTGCTCCCTATTTTTTATTACCACACGGTTTCCTAAAACCTGTTGAATTTCATTTTTAACATGGTCTATATTAGCGTCCTCCTTTAGTTTAAAAACCAGACCAGTTACTTGGTTATCGGTATAATTAAGCAGTTTTCTAGCCAAAGTAATAGAAGCAAAAACGTAGGTGTTATTTAACTCTTCATTAATTTCAAAAATACCTGTATTAACAACACGCACCGTGTTAAACTCTTTATCTACAGATTTTATTTGTCCACGCCCCGGTTTGGGAACATAAATATTAATACGATTCGTGTAATCTAAAACACCAAAAGATAAGTTATTAGATATACCTATACCAGATACCATTTGGTTACTGTTATTCTCGAACCAGTCGCCGTAAGAAACCACAGAACCAGTATCTACAATTTCTGTATAAAATTGATCGACCCCTTTAATTTTAGCACTAGGATATGTTTTTCCTTGAGATTCTATAAAAACACGTTCTTCAATAATTTGCGAATATTGCGTTATACCTGTTATGTTTTTTAGTCCAGAAATATCTTGTTTAGAAAGCACGAAGGACTTACCAACAACGGCCGTTGCTTTTAAGTGAGGATCTACAACCGATGTAAATTTAAGTGTATAATCTTTTAATCCTGCAAATACAGACAGTACAATAAACAAAGCTGCTGTACCTATTACAATACCTATACCTGCAATTATGGTAATTACATTAATAGCATTGTTACTGCTTTTAGAGCGTAAATAACGTTTTGCTATATATAATGAAAAGTTCAATTATGATTTTTTACGTTGATCTAATAAATCAGGATTAACAATAGGATTCTCTTTACCTTTCAAAGATTTTTCTATTTGATCTATATACTCTAAAGAATCGTCTACAAAAAACTCTAAATTAGGCATACGTCTTAGTTGGTGCTTGGTACGCTGCGCCAATTCATGTCTTATTAATGGGGTATTAGACTGTATCCCTTTTAATAACTCTTGAGCTTTATTGTTAGGAAAAATACTTAAATACACCTTTGCTACAGATAAATCTACGGTAACCTTTACTTTTGATACCGATATTAAAACACCACGCATACCGCCTTGTGTTGCTGCACCTTGTAGTACCTCAACTAAATCTTGTTGTAAAACGGCTCCTATTTTTTTTTGTCTTTGACTTTCCTCTATATTACTCATTGCAATCCCTTTTATTAAGGTTTAGTATGCAAAAATAACAGTTATTTAAAGACTACCTCGCTTTTACTGTGCTATTTTAAAATATTTACACCACAAATAATACGTTTTCTATGTTTAAACATAAAATAGAACCGCTATTAAGCTAAAAACACGCTATATAAAAAACACTGATAGTAAAGCAGTTAATTTAAAATCACAAAAAAAAGAAAAATATTATTGATTATTTGTTTTGCAGAACTTAAAATTAACTCTATATTTGCACTCCGATTTCGGTCCTATAGCTCAGTTGGTTAGAGCACCTGACTCATAATCAGGTGGTCCATGGTTCGAGTCCATGTGGGACCACTTAGAAATTGTAAAGCCTTTCAGATATCTGAAAGGCTTTTTTTGTATTTATACGTTTTGTTTATTAAATAAAAACTCGACACCAGCTATAACAATAGCACTAACTCCAAACAAAGGAAAAACAATACCTAAAACAGCAATAAGTAGCATAACACCATAACCCATTTTAAAAGGTTTTGGCACTTTAGGCACACCCCATACACCTGCTTTTTTTCTTTTTAAATAAGATATTAATGCTGCTATAGCTACAAAAGCTAAAAGCAGGGCTACAAATAACATTAAAAACCAGTTCCATAAACCAAATTGCCCTTGATGGAATGCCATAAACCACATACGCCCACGCATTAAAACACCAACATCATCCCAGTTATGTTTTATAAGTTGTTCTCCAGAATACTGATCGAAATGAAAGCGCTTTTGCGCTCCTAAATCAAAAGTTGTATTGTAAATGCTATAAACACCTTTTGGACTGCTGGGTATAGCAACACTAACGTCGCCTTTTAAATTCATAGACTTTGCAAGCGCTACCATTTCGTCTAAAGACACCGCTTGACCATCTATTTTAGAAGTTAAACCTCTTGCGCTCCAGGTTTTTGGAAAACCTGTTTGTGTCACTTTTTGCAACCACTTAAAGTTAGCCCCAAAAACATCTGTCCAAGGCATACCTCCAGCCAAAGTTGCTAACAATAAAATAGATATCCAAAAGCCTAGCACAGCATGTAAATCTCTATACAATATGCGTTTTCCTTGATTAAAACGAATGCTAACAAATCCTTTCAAACCTTCCTTTTTATTAGGCCAAAAAACATAAATGCCTGTAATTATAAGCACAAACATCCAACTGGCAACAAGTTCTACTATTTTGGTTCCAAACTTACCTAACAACAGCTCGCCATGTAATTTTCTAACCGTATGCATATTAGAATCTTTAGGACTTATAACACCAGTTACTTGAGCTGTATAAGGATTAACATAAACACTTGTTTTATGACTAAACATACCCGACGAAAACACCGTTGCCTGGTTTTTACGAGTTGGAACAACCATAGTAAACGGCGGCTTATGTAATTTAGACTTTGCAACCTGCCATTGTTTACTGTACGGTACAGCAACACCCTTAGGCTCAACACGCTTAATATGTTCCTGCTTTGGAGCTTCGTAATAGTCTTTAAACAAATAAACACCTCCTGTAATAGCCAACAAAACAACAAATGGCAAGCTAACCAGTCCAGCTATAAAGTGCCATTTCCAGAGCCATTGATTTAATTTTCTTTGCTTCATGCTACTTTGCTTTTATAAAAAAAGCAAGACTAAATTTTCAACCTTGCTTTTTTAAATGATTATTAAAACTTGTATTTCGCACCAAAATGAAATGCTCTAGGATTACCAACCGTAAATGTATTTGCATTACTAAACGTGTTAAAACTTACCCTATTAGCGTAATTAGTGTTAAACACATTTAAAGCATGCATCCATAAATCTACTTTTTTTACAGTGTAGTTAAATGTTAAATTAAAAATATTATGTCCTCTATAAGTTGGCGTGCTATTTAAACCGTTATCGTCTACAATTAAACCCTCGAAAGCGGTATTGTATTCACCTATAATTTCGTGAGATAACGTGAATGTAAAACAATTTACAGGTTTAAACTTAATTTTAGTAGTACCAATAATATTTGGTGCTATCTCTCTATCTGTATTAGAAAAATCTCTAAATTCTGAACCCGACCTAGATCGAACAACTGTAGAAAATATATCGTATTTATGCTTTGCATAAGTTCCATTATGGCTAATTTCTACCAAGCTTGTTGGCTTGTAAGACACGCCATACTCTATACCGTAAGAACTGGTTTTCCCTGCATTTGTTGTTATAAATGCATCTGCATTTTCTTCGTTACGAACAGAAACCAAGGTGTTTTTACCATCTAACCTATACAAAGCAACATCTAATTTTAATTGCTTACCTAGTGCTAAATAGGTTCCAATTTCAAAATTATTATAGTTACTTGGTTGCAACTCACCGTTTACGTTGGTATTACTTAAATTACGATATAAAGTAGACGATTGAGGCGGTGTAAAGCCTGTAGAATAGTTTGCGTACAAGCCCACATTGTTAGACACATTATAATTTACACCAACTTTTGGAGCGATATTAGACCAACTATCTTCTCTATTTTCTATACCATTTTGTATTCTATTATTTAACGTGTATTTAAAATAATCGTAACGTGCCCCTAAGGTAAATTTTACACGCTCTATAGGTTCTATTTCAAATTGAGTATACCCTGCATAATTATCAATATCAGCTAAATAATTTAATATAAAATCATTCTCTAAAACTTCAAAACTTAAATTTAAACCTGTATTTGCATCTTGATTAACAAGTGTACGGTTAGCAACATAGTCTTGGGTTGTAATATCTAACGTTCCTCCTAAAATTAAAGACGCCTTAATGTTTGGGAACTTCATTAAATGCTGTATGTTACCAAAATAACTATTAAATGTATTATTATTTAACTCGCCCAAAACACGACCCGTACGCACACCACGAACACGCTCTGGAGATATTCTAAACGACGGATTTTGCTTCATAACATTATGGCGGTATAAAGCAGAAAAAGACGTTTTATTATTAGCATTCCAGTTTTGGTCCCAGGTCGCTCTTAACCTAGAAGACACGGCGTCTCTATTTGTAAATGTTTGGTCGCTTTCAAAATTCCCTTCTTCAAAATTTTGGGCGCTAATAGATCCTGCCATGTCACTTAAAAAATCTGTACCAGCATAATACAATGTTAATTTAGATTTTTTTAAAGGCTTAAATACAGCCTTTACATTTAAGGCATACTTATCGTAATCACTATGCGCTATAGGCCCATTATTTCTCTGGTTAAATTGAGAGGCAATATACAAACCAAACTTATCTGTTATTTGCTTAGACGCATCGAAAGTAACACTAGAAAAACCAACATCGTTTAACTGGTAAGACAAATGACCTGTTAAATCTTGAGTAGGGTCTTTAGTAATAAAATTAAAACTACCTCCAATAGCATCGCTACCATATATACTAGCATTTGGTCCTCTTAACACCTCTACCCTTTTATGAGCAATAGTATTTAACTCTAACAACGCATTATGGTTAAATATAGCTGTTGGTCGCAACGGTAAACCATCTTCTAGAAATAAAAACAAAGGCTTTGTAGATATAGGAGATCGTAATGCTGTAAAATGCTGCTCGTTACTACTAGATCTAGATGTAGATAAATATACCCCAGGAACATCGTTTACCAATTGATCTAAACCAAAGGCTTTTGCATCTTCTATATCCTTACTTGTTATAGCTGTAATAGCCGCAGGCACCTCCTTTCTTTTTTGTAATTCTCGGCTAGCCGATATTACAACTTCGTTTAAAACCTCGTCGTTTTCTTGCAGTATAATATTATTTTTTGATGTTGATAACGTTTTTTCTAATGTTGTAAAACCAATATATTTTACAATAACAGTATTAGTATCTTGAAGCGTAATACTAAAATTACCGTTAACGCCTGTAACTACGGCTGTATTTTTATTTAATTTAGATTGAATGGTTGCTCCTGCTAGTGGTTGTTTATTAGCATCTAAAACGTGACCCACGTATGTTATTTGTGCATTAACAAATAAGCTTACTAAACACATAGTAAGTGTTAATAATTGTTTCATTGTTTTTGTTTAATGAAGATTTACACCTTGTAAAAATTAAGGTGTTAAAAATTAGCTGTTTAATAAAGGGCTTTGTGTTTATTTACACAAAGCAAATTTGTTTAATAAATAACTTTTAGGCACAAAGCAAAGTGCGCTTGTACCCTTTAAAAGTGTATTAAATTTATTA
The DNA here is from genome assembly GCA_937936645.1 of uncultured Algibacter sp. Lineage (GTDB taxonomy): Bacteria > Bacteroidota > Bacteroidia > Flavobacteriales > Flavobacteriaceae > Postechiella. Next base: position 11,595 of record CALHCQ010000153.1, on the reverse strand, counting down.
AATAGGAAGTGTTTTAAACTTGTGGTGGCGGATCTGTTTTACCTAAATAAACCGTATTTAAAGCGAATTTGTAACCCCAGTATTTATGGGTAAAAAAACTGTTTATCGTTTTAAAAACAGGTGTTTTATATTCTTGAAAATAAACAGGTACAAACATCTCTAACAAAGATGCTACGTGAGTGTCTTGAGAGCTTTTATCTGCAACTTTTACTAATTGCTGTGCTAAATGACATTTACCATTACAAGCTAATTTAGGCTTAGACTTGTTAACACAATATGTTTTTACAATATAATCTATATTAAGTTCAAAATACGCCAAATAACCTAGGTTGTATATAGGTTTTAAGGCTAAGGCCAAAAATAATATGTAGGATAGATAAACTTTCAAAAAAAACTATTTGCGGGACAAAATTACATATTTTATTAAAAATAGAACTACTCGGTAAATTGATATCCAGAAAAATTTTCTAAAACCTCGTCGAAGGCAGCAAAAACATCCTCAGAATGGTCTGAGGTTACCATTTTCATTCTATATTCTTTAAAATGAGGAATTCCTTTAAAGTAATTCGTATAATGTCGGCGTGTTTCAAAAACACCTAACACTTCTCCTTTCCAATCTATGGCCATTTGTAAGTGTCGGCGTGCCGCTTCTACACGTTCCTCTAAACTTATTGGTGCTAAATGTTCTCCTGTTTTAAAAAAATGCTTCACCTGCTTAAAAAACCAAGGGTTACCAATGGTAGCTCGACCAATCATACAGCCATCTAGACCATAATCGTCTCGCATTTCCATGGCGCGCTCTGGCGAAGTAACATCGCCATTACCAAAAATTGGAATATGCATACGCGGGTTATTTTTAACAGCTGCAATAGGTTTCCAGTCGGCATTTCCTTTATACATTTGCGTTCGTGTGCGGCCATGTATCGCTATGGCTTTACAACCTACATCTTGCAATCGTTCTGCGACTTCTACAATACGAATAGAGTCGTGATCCCAACCTAAGCGTGTTTTTACGGTTACTGGAATATTGGTACGCTTAACCATTTCTGCGGTAAGCTGCTCCATAAGACAAATATCTTTTAAAATACCAGCCCCAGCACCTTTGCTAACGACCTTTTTTACAGGGCAACCAAAATTAATATCTATAATATCTGGTTTAGATGCCGCTACAATATCTATTGTTTCCAGCATGCTATCCATGTTGGCCCCAAATATTTGTATACCCACAGGGCGTTCTTTCTCGTATATATCTAACTTCATAACACTTTTTTGAGCATTACGAATTAAACCTTCGCTAGATACAAATTCGGTATAAACAACATCGGCTCCTTGTTCTTTACATAAAGCTCTAAATGGTGGATCGCTTACGTCTTCCATTGGTGCTAGTAATAAAGGAAAATCTGGAAGCTCTATGTTATCTATTTTTACCAAAATTTTATTTTTTATGCAAAATTAATGTTTTTTCGTGAATAGCGTATCGCTACATAAAACTAAGCTAAAAACATTATATTTTTAAAACCTTGTAGTAATGATTAGTTTCTTTTGTTTTTAAATAATAAACTCCAGTATTATAACCGCTTAAATCTACTTGCTTAGATACGCCTTCTTGTAGTAATTTTAATTGCGTATTGTATAATGCCCAACCCGAAGTTAACGGTCCAGTAATAGTAAAAATAGAGGTCGTTGGGTTAGGATAAATAAAGCCCTTGTTTTTAGCAGTACTAATAGTTGTAGTGCTAAGTACTTTTTCGCTAAACTGCTTTTGGGTATCTATAGTATCTGTTGTAAGCGAAATATTGTCTAGAACTAATACATCTCCTTTAACCGATGTCGCTCTTAAGGTCATTGGAGACATAACACCTGCAGGCTCTACAAAGAAATTATAAGACATACGCTCCATAGCCACCCAGTTATTATTGGTATCTAAATACTCTAAAGATTGTAAAGCATTTTTTATATCGAAAACTTTTATAGCTGTCCAATACTGCGAAGACCCTTCTTTAAATTCAATTTTAACAGTTTTATCGTTTGGCTTATCTACAAATTCCCATGTTATTGGCACTCGCCCATTTATCACCTCATCAATCATAGAAAAGGCTACTTCGGTCATGTCTACATCTCCTTTTTTACATTCAGGACAACTATCTACAACTTGTAAAACAACAGAGCCTTTTACACCTGTAACTTTAATGTAAGCACCACATGGCGCCGCATTATTATAGTCTATAGCATTTAAAGCACAATACATAAGATCTCCAGATTCTATAAATATGGAACAGTTTCCTGAGTTCGTACCATCTATAGGAGCGTAAAACGTACCTTCGCCAGAATTTATTTGACTTTGCATTGAAAAAGTAAACAATACAAGCGCAAAAAATAAGATAAAATGTTTCATAAATTTGATGTATTTTTAATAAAAGTATAAATAAAATTGCTTTAAACACCACATTAAAAGCCTTTTAATTAAAAACAAAACATTCCCGAAAAATAATTCTTACACCCTAAAAAATTGTCGTTATTATCTTACACTATAGCCGGATGTAAAATTAAAAAACTCTAAATTTTAAAACATGCTTTTACTGTTTACAGGGCTATTCGTTTCCAAACTCTGTAATTTTCTTCTCGTATAATTTTTTACTTTCTACAACGGCAACATTAAGCTCTTGCATAATACCATCTACTCGATCTTCTATACTTTTCATTTGTCCGTTTATAGCATCAAAAGAATTTAATGCTGCAGCAACCTCTAAAGCTTTTACGACCTCTACAGCATCGTTATGCAAAAGTTTAAGTTTACTTATTGCTTTAGATGTGTTAGCTAAAGTACCATTGTATTTAGTTTTTGCTTTAGTTATAGCTGCAAGTAATGTTTTTTTGCTCGTTTGGTCGCTTAAACTATTGGTTTGCTTTTCCATGGCCAAAAATAAATTTGCGGCCTTCGTTTTTAAATCTTCGTATTCTTTATTTAAGTTATTAACACGCTTATTTACTTTTTCCCAGTCGCCATAAACTTTTGCAAATTCTTTATCTTCATTTTTGGTTTCTTCTAATGCTAACTTTAATGCCCCTAAAGATTTTAAGCCTTTGGTAACAATTTTATTTGCATTTACTTTTTTATTTTCGAATGTAGACACCTGAGATTTAAACTTATCTTTAAGCCTTATTAAATCTTCTGGACTCTTGTCTTTCCAACAAGAACTTAAAACTAAAAATAACGATAAAAGGGCAACTGATTTTTTTAACATAAGTATTTTTCTATAAAATTAATATAACGCAAATATACAATGAAGCATTAAAATGATAACCAATGTGAATATTTAGCATTAAAAAAGCGGGTTACAAACCTATTTTTATACTTAATATGCAACCATTTAACTTTATTTAAGACAAATATTAGGTCTAAAATGATACATTTAAACCACAAAATGTTAGCATTATAAATTTGCGTATACAAGTTATTCCATACAAAACATATTTAACTATCTTTGCAATGGCCGTTTAAGCGGCAATATTTTGAATATGAAGAACATTAGGAATTTTTGCATTATTGCACATATAGATCACGGAAAAAGTACACTTGCAGATCGCTTGTTAGACTACACAGGGTCTGTAACAGCTAGAGAACAACAAGCGCAGTTGCTAGACAGTATGGATTTAGAGCGCGAACGTGGTATTACCATAAAGTCGCATGCTATACAAATGGACTACGAACTTAATGGCGAAAAATACGTTTTAAATTTAATAGACACGCCAGGTCACGTAGATTTCTCGTACGAAGTTTCAAGATCTATTGCTGCCTGCGAAGGAGCTTTACTTATTGTAGATGCGGCACAAAGTATACAGGCGCAAACCATTTCTAATTTATATTTAGCCCTAGAAAACGATTTAGAAATAATACCCGTACTTAATAAAGTAGATTTACCAAGTGCCAACCCAGAAGAGGTTACCGATGATATTGTAGACCTACTAGGCTGCGACCCAGAAGAGGTTATTCATGCCAGTGGTAAAACAGGTTTTGGTGTAGAAAATATTTTACAGGCCATTATAGAACGTGTTCCTGCACCAAAAGGAGATCCAGACGCTCCATTACAGGCCTTAATATTCGATTCTGTTTACAACACCTTTAGAGGTATAGAAACTTACTTTAGAGTATTTAATGGTGAAATTAAAAAAGGACAAAAAATTAAATTTGTTGCCACAGATAAAGAATATTTTGCCGACGAGGTTGGTACACTAAAATTAAACCAAGTAGCCAAACAAAGTGTAAAAACAGGAGATGTTGGTTACTTAATTACAGGAATAAAAACCGCAAAAGAAGTAAAAGTTGGAGATACAATTACAGATTTTGCAAACCCAACAACCAATATTGTTGAAGGTTTTGAAGACGTAAAGCCTATGGTTTTTGCAGGTATTTATCCTGTAGACACCGAAGACTATGAAGAGCTGCGTAACTCTATGGAAAAACTACAACTTAACGACGCCTCGTTAGTATTTGCTCCAGAAAGCTCTGCCGCTTTAGGTTTTGGTTTTCGTTGTGGTTTTTTAGGCATGTTACACATGGAAATTATACAAGAGCGTTTAGAACGCGAATTTGACATGACGGTTATAACCACCGTACCCAACGTATCTTACCATGCATACACAAACAAAAACCCAGACGATGCTTTTATAGTAAACAACCCATCCGATTTACCAGACCCGTCTACCGTAAACCGTGTAGAAGAGCCTTATATAAAAGCTACTATTATTACTAAAGCCGATTTTGTTGGTAATGTCATGTCGCTTTGTATAGAAAAACGAGGGATGATTATTAATCAAACATATTTAACACCAGAACGTGTTGAATTAATTTTTGAAATGCCTTTAGCAGAAATCGTTTTCGATTTTTACGACCGTTTAAAAACCGTATCTAAAGGGTATGCCTCTTTCGATTATCACCCAATAGGTATGAAAGCATCTAAATTAGTACGTCTAGATGTTTTATTAAATGCACAACCAGTAGATGCGCTTTCGGCATTAATTCATGCAGATAACGCACAAAATATTGGTAAAAAAATGTGCGAGAAATTAAAAGAGTTAATTCCGCGTCAGCAATTCGATATTCCTATACAAGCAGCCATAGGCGCAAAAATTATATCTAGAGAAACTGTAAAAGCACTTCGAAAAGATGTAACTGCAAAATGTTATGGTGGCGATATTTCGCGTAAACGTAAACTGTTAGAAAAACAGAAAAAAGGAAAAAAACGAATGCGACAAGTAGGTAATGTAGAAATACCACAACAAGCTTTTATGGCTGTCTTAAAATTAAACGATTAAAAAAAAGGTGCTAAATTTAGCACCTTTTTTTGTGCTTTACAAAATGCAAATTTTATACATCTTAATAACCAAAGCACTTTAATCTAAAAATTAAGACCTTAAACCCCTTTAATTATAATTATCATTATTTTTAGTTAAAAAGGACTACAACAGGAGAAATGTTGTTAATAATTTTGTATGTTTATAACATAGCAAATTTTATAAATGAATATTACTCATATAAGCGCAGAGTGCTACCCAATTGCCAAGGTAGGAGGCCTTGCAGATGTTGTAGGCGCACTACCAAAATACTTAAACAGCAAAATAACTAAGACACAAGTTATTATGCCTTTTTACAACAATTCATTTACAAACTCTAACACTTTTAAATCCGTTTTTAAGTCTAAAATAAAACTTGGAAATCAAGACGTTGCTTTTAACATAAAAACACTTGTAAATAATACTCTAGATTTCAATATCTATTTTATAGATATTCCTGAGTTTCTATTTAAAGAATACGTATACTCTAGCAACGATACAGAACGTTTTTTAGCGTTTCAAATAGCTGCTCTAGATTGGTTGTTATCCCAAGATACAAAACCAGATGTAATACACTGCCACGATCACCACACGGGGTTAATACCCTTTATGCTACAAGAAAGTTATAAATACAACATATTAAATAACATTCCTAATGTATTTACAATACACAATGCCCAATACCAAGGTTCTTTTTCTCATGATAACATGAGTTTAATACCAGAGTTTAACTTTGGTAAAGTAGGATTACTAGATTGGAACGGACAAATAAACCCTTTGGCCGCAGCCATTAAATGTGCTTGGGCTGTAACCACAGTATCGCCGAGTTATATGGCAGAGCTAACTACAAAAGCTAATGGACTAGAAACCCTTTTAAAAGCAGAACAACAAAAATGTTACGGTATTTTAAATGGTATCGATTGGAAGGTTTGGAACCCAGAAACAGATTCTTTTATTGTAGAAAACTATACTGTTAAAACAGCCCAAAAAGGCAGACTTGCAAATAAAAAGTATTTATGCGATAAGTTTAATCTAGATATAAATAAACCACTATTTGGTTTTATTGGCCGACTGGTTTACGAAAAAGGATCTGATATTTTTCCAGACACCTTTAAACAGAGTTTAACAAGTAAAAACCATACCGTATTACTTTTAGGCTCTGGCGATAAAAACCAAGAAGAAGCATTTATAAATTTAAAAAACAACAACGAGGGTCTTTACAATACCTTTATTGGCTACAACGAAGCCCTATCTCATATTGTATATGCTGGCGCCGATTTTCTATTAATGCCTTCTAGAGTAGAGCCTTGTGGCCTAAACCAAATGTATGCCTTACGCTATGGTACAATACCTATAGTAAGAAGCACAGGAGGCTTAAAAGACACGGTTATAGATATGGCATTACCTAATGGTTTTGGATTTTGCCACGAAAATGTAGAACCTCAAGAAATAATTAACAACATTAACCGCGCTGTTAAACTATATAACAACAAAAAAGAATTTAACAACGTAAGAAAAAAAATTATGAACATTGATCATTCTTGGGATGCTTCTGCCAAAGAATATATCAAATTATACAACTCCCTAAACCAAATCTAACTATGATAAACAATAAAGTACTAGCCATTATTCTTGGTGGCGGACAAGGGTCTAGATTACACCCATTAACAGAAGAAAGATCTAAACCAGCCGTTCCTATTGCAGGTAAATACAGACTAGTAGATATACCAATATCAAACTGTATAAACTCCGATATTAAACGCATGTTTGTACTTACACAATTTAACTCTGCATCACTTAATCGTCATATAAAAGACACCTATCACTTTAGTTTTTTTAGTAGTGCTTTTGTAGATGTTTTAGCTGCCGAACAAACACCAGAAAACAAAGGATGGTTTCAAGGTACAGCAGATGCTGTAAGACAAAGCATGCACCACGTCTTAAAACACGATTTCGAGTACGTTTTAATTTTATCTGGCGATCAATTATACCAAATGGATTATGACCTCATGATTAAAGCTCACGAAAACAGTGGTGCCGAAATATCTATTGCAACCATACCTGTAGCTGCAAAAGATGCCACAGGTTTTGGTATTTTAAAATCTGATGAAAATAATATTATTACATCCTTTATAGAAAAACCAGAAGCAAGCCTACTACCAGAATGGACGTCCGAAGTTAGTGAGGATATGAAAGCTGAAGGTAGAAATTATTTAGCATCTATGGGTATTTATGTTTTTAACAGAGATTTACTTGTAGAGCTTATGAGCGATGAAAGTACTATAGATTTCGGAAAAGAAATTATACCACAAAACATAAAAAAACACAAAACATTAAGCTATCAATACGAAGGTTATTGGACCGACATTGGGACCATAGAATCTTTTTTCGAAGCCAACATAGGTCTAACGGCAGAGTTGCCTAGCTTTAATTTATATAACAAATCAAAACGTATTTATACTAGAGCCAGAATGCTACCTACCACTAGAGTTTCTGGAACAACACTTAACAAAGCTGTCATTGCAGACGGCTGTATTATATGTGCCTCTAAGGTAGAACAATCTGTTATTGGTATTCGTTCTAGAATAGGTAAAGACTCTGTAGTAACCAATACCTACATGATGGGTAATGACTATTACCAAAATTTAGAAGACATAGACAATCCAAATATAAACACCATAGGCATTGGCAAAAGGTGTTATATAAAAAATGCTATTCTAGACAAAAACTGTTGCATTGGCAACGATGTAAGAATAGAAGGTGGCCCACACTTAAAAGATATAGAAACAGAAACTTATGCTATAAAAGATGGTATAATTGTAATAAAAAAAGAAGCCGTAATACCAAACGGATTTCAACTTTAATTTATGGCAAAAGTACAACCACATAGTTTCTTTACAGATTTCGATATTAACTTATTTAAAGCTGGGAAACACTACCGTTTATACGAAAAATTTGGCTCGCATATAACCACTATTAACGGTATAGAAGGCACCTATTTTGCTGTTTGGGCACCCAGTGCCAAATCGGTTTCCGTTATTGGCGACTTTAATTATTGGACCGAAGGCGAATACGAACTTAACGTACGCTGGGACGAAAGTGGTATTTGGGAAGGGTTTATACCTTTAATAGGCAAAGGCACTTTATACAAATATAAAATTACCAGTAATAATAACGACATAAAAACAGAAAAAGCAGACCCCTATGCGCGTCGTTGCGAACACCCACCAAAAACAGCCTCTATAATATGGGATGATAGTTATAGTTGGAAAGATAGTAAGTGGATGAAAACGCGTAAAAAACACAATGCCTTAGACGCACCTTACTCGGTTTACGAAGTCCATTTAGGATCTTGGAAACGACAAGTAGAAGAAGACCGTTTTTTATCTTATTTCGAACTTGCAGACCAGTTGGTAACTTATGTAAAAGACATGAATTTTACACATGTAGAACTTATGCCGGTTATGGAGTACCCCTACGACCCCTCATGGGGATACCAACTAACAGGATACTTTGCGCCCTCGTCTAGATTTGGGTACCCTGAAGAGTTTAAATATTTAGTCGATAAATTACATCAAAACAATATTGGTATTATTCTAGATTGGGTACCCTCGCATTTTCCTGAAGATGCTCACGGACTTGGTTTTTTTGATGGATCTAATTTATACGAACACCCAGACCCTAAAAAAGGCTACCATCAAGACTGGAAAAGTTTAATTTTTAACTATGGCAGGAACGAAGTAAAATCGTTTTTAATAAGTAATGCCGTTTTCTGGATGGAGCAGTACCATGCCGATGCTTTACGTGTAGACGCTGTTGCATCGATGTTGTTTTTAGATTATTCCAGAGAAGAAGGCGAATGGGAACCTAACATATACGGTGGTAGAGAAAATCTAGAAGCCGTTGCATTTTTAAAAGAATTAAACGAAGAAATTTATAGCTCTTTTCCAGACACACAAACCATTGCAGAAGAGTCTACAGCATTTCCTGGCGTATCTAAACCTGTTTTTCTTGGCGGACTTGGTTTTGGAATGAAATGGATGATGGGATGGATGCACGATACTTTAGAGTATTTTAGCAAAGACCCCATATATAGAACGCATCATCAAAATGATATAACATTTAGTTTAGCCTACGCTTTTACAGAAAATTTTATGCTGCCTTTATCTCACGATGAGGTTGTTTATGGTAAAAAATCTATACTAGGTAGAATGCCTGGAGACGAGTGGCAACGATTTGCAAATTTAAGGCTTCTTTACGGCTACATGTTTACACATCCTGGTACAAAGCTCACTTTTATGGGAGCAGAGTTTGCCCAATCAAACGAATGGGATTTTGAAAACAGTTTAGATTGGAATTTCTTAGAATATAAATCGCATAGCGAATTTCAAAACTATTTTAAGGCTCTAAACGGACTTTATAAAACAACCCCAGCCCTATACGAAAAAGCATTTAACCACGAAGGTTTTGAATGGATAAGTCACGACGATAATAAAAACTGCGTAATATCTTATATCCGTAAAGGAAAATCGAATAAAGACCATGTTGTTGTGGTTTGTAACATGACGCCTAACATTAAAGAACATTACAAAATAGGGATACCTAATAAAGGTAAACTTATAGAAATATTTAATAGCGATGCTAAAGCATTTGGCGGTAGTGGTATAGAAAATAAAGAAGAAATCTATACAGAAAAACAACCCTGGAACGGGAAAGATTTTTCTGTAAACATAAAACTGCCACCATTAGGAATAACGGTTTTTAAATTAAAATAACAACCTATTTAATAATTTATTAATTGATTAGCAAATAACTTAATTATACACAAAACACGCCTTGTTTTTTTAATAAAAACACAGCGTAAAAACATATAAATTTTAGTAAATTAGTTTACTAACGAATCCTCTAAATTATGATCTTAAATACAGCTTTAGAATACAAAGGAGATTTATTCCCGTCCAATGTTATAAATTATACTAAAAACGTAGATATACTAAACTTTACAACATCCAATAAAGTTAAACTACAACTCACGGTTTTAAGAGATAGCGTACTTCGATTTAGATATAGTACCGTTGGAAAATTTGACAACGACTTCTCTTACGCTATAGATGATAATGCAAGTAGAGGTTACAATCACTTAGTAATCACAGACGACTCAGAAAAATATATTATTACAACCTCTAGGTTAATATGCCACATTTTTAAATCTGATTTAAGGAAATCCATTTACGACGCCGTAGACAACGTACTTATTTGCGAAGATGAAAAAGGATTCCATTGGGAAGAAAGTTATGAGCTTGGTGGCGATATTGTAAAGATGAGTAAATCGGCTCAAAATGGAGAAAGCTACTATGGGCTTGGAGACAAACCTCAGCATTTAAATTTAAAAGGAAAACGTTTTGAAAATTGGGCTACAGACTCATATGCGTTTGGTAAAAACACCGATCCAATATACAAGGCTATTCCTTTTTACACAGGCTTACACAACAATAAAGCATACGGTATTTTCTTTGACAACTCGTTTAAAACTTATTTCGATTTTTGTAACGAACGTAGAAACGTAACCAGCTTTTGGGCACAGGGAGGAGAAATGAATTATTATTTCTTTTATGGTCCTCAAATGAGTAGTGTAATTAACAGTTACACCGACTTAACAGGAACACCAGAGTTGCCACCATTATGGGCCTTAGGGTACCACCAATGTAAATGGAGTTATTACCCAGAGTCTAACGTTAAAGAAATAACTAAAAAATTTAGAGACTTAAAAATACCTTGCGATGCTATTTATTTAGATATCGATTACATGGAAGGCTTTCGATGTTTCACATGGAGCAAAGAATATTTCCCAGATCCAAAACGCATGGTAAAAGAGCTGGCAGACGATGGCTTTAAGACCATAGTAATTATAGATCCTGGTATTAAAATAGATATGGATTATTCTGTATTTAAAGAGGGCTTAGATAACGATTATTTCTGTAAGCGTGCCGATGGCCCTTACATGAAAGGTAAGGTATGGCCAGGAGAATGTTATTTCCCAGACTTTACCAATCCTGAAGTAAGAGAATGGTGGTCGGATTTATTTAAAGAATTAATCGAAGATATTGGCGTAAAAGGGGTGTGGAATGATATGAACGAACCTGCTGTAATGGACGTTCCTGGAAAAACCTTCCCTAACGATGTGAGACACGATTATGACGGTAACCCTTGTAGCCATAGAAAAGCGCACAACGTTTACGGCATGCAAATGGCACGTGCTAC
>CALHCQ010000152.1 GCA_937936645.1 uncultured Algibacter sp. | reverse complement strand
GGTAAAAAAGAAGGCGATTTAAAGGAGTTTTGGCATTTTGGTCAGTACGTAGAAAACGATAAAAAATTAGAGCAACTCTACCCAGACAATGTTAATGTTAGCGAACTTCCTCGTTTTAATACTGTTGGCAAACAGGCTTACAAAATGTTAGAAAAAACAGCTAAATATGTACTACGCGCATTGGCATTGTATTTAAATTTAGAAGAAACTTATTTTGATGCTCATATTTACAATGGCAATTCTATATTAAGGCCTATACACTACCCGCCTATTACAAAAGAACCTAAAAATGCTGTAAGAGCTGCAGCTCATGGCGATATTAATTTAATAACGCTTTTAATGGGAGCGCAAGGTAAAGGCCTGCAAGTTAAAAATAACAATGGTCAATGGATTGATGCCATAGCAGCAGATAATGAGCTTATGATAAATGTTGGAGATATGCTCTCTAGACATACAAATAATAAATTAAAATCTACCATACACCGTGTTGTAAATCCGCCAAAATCACTCTGGAATACCTCACGTTATTCTATTCCTTTTTTTATGCATCCAACAGCACAAATGAAGTTAGATGTTTTAGAAGCCTGTGTAAATAAAAATAATCCTAAGAAGTATGATGCTATTACAGCGGGCGAGTTTTTAAACGAGCGTTTAATAGAATTAGGACTTATTAAAAAAGAAACAAAAAAATAAATTATATGGATTTACAAGACCAATTAAAAAACTTATTTCCAGACCATACACCAGAACCAACAGACGATAATACAGCCAAAGCAGACGCTATATGGATGCAAGATGATCCCATTATTTGTAAGTACGAAAAAAGAAAAGGTAAACCAATTACCATTTTAGAAGGCTATACAGGTGCTCAAGAAGATTTTAAACAATTAGCCAAAAACATTAAAAAGAAATTAAGCGTTGGTGGTAGTTTTAAAGACGATAAAATAATTATACAAGGCGATTATAGAGTAGAAATTATGGATATCTTAAAAGCAAAAGGTTTTAAAGTAAAACGTGTTGGCGGATAATTTGAAAGTAATCAAAATAATATAAAAATATGAAAACAGTACGTATTGGTGGTGTGCCAGAACACTTTAATTTACCTTGGCACCTTACCTTAAAAAGTGATGCATATAAAAACGAACAAATAGATTTACAATGGCAAGACTTTTATGGTGGCACAGGTGCTATGTGTAAAGCGTTGAGGTCTGGAGATATAGATATTGCTATAATTTTAACCGAGGGTATTACTAAAGATATTATTGCAGGAAATCCATCTAAAATTGTTCAAACTTACGTGCAAACACCTTTAAATTGGGGGGTGCATGTTGCAGCAGCATCACCTTATAAAACAGTAGCAGATTTAAAAGGTACAAAAGCAGCTATAAGTCGTTATGGCTCGGGTTCGCATTTAATGGCATACATTAATGCACAAAACCATACATGGGATATAAAAAAGGATCTAGATTTTGAGATTATTAAAAATTTAGAAGGTGCAATTAAAGGACTTACCAATGGCGATGCCGATTATTTTTTATGGGAAAAATACACCACTAAACCCATAGTAGATCAGGGGGTTTTTAGGCGTATAGATAATTGCCCTTCCCCCTGGCCTTGTTTTGTAATTGCTGTTAGAGAAGATTTTATAAACACTAGTACGCCTGCTTTAAAGTCTATATTAAACATCATCAATAACAAAACAAAAGATTTTAAAGCAATACAAGACATCGATAAAGCAATTGCTACCAATTACAAACAAGAACTAAACGATGTACAAGAGTGGCTTGGCATTACAGAATGGGCTCAAGAGAATATTAGTAAAAAGGTTTTAATGCATGTACAAGAACAATTATTTGCTCTAGATATTATTCCAGAGATTGTAAATTATGAAGTGTTAACGCATCACATTTAATGTGAAAAGCAGTATCGCTTTTTCACAAAATTATTTAAACGAATAATAAAAAAAATAAATTCAAAAATAAAAGCTTTTTAAAATAGACTTAGTATGAATGTAAAATTTATCATCATAACATTACTGCTTACTCAAACGTTTTACGCTCAAGTTAAAATACAGGAAGATCATTTAACCATAGGGTACCAAAAAGCTAAAAAAGCAAGTCAGTTTATTGGAGCGGAAACCAATGTTAGAACAAAGTCAAAAAAAATTGTTCAGTATAACATTAAGGTTAGAATTGAAATGATGAATAATAAAAAGCAATTTTTCGATCCTAATAAGTTTTCATTAATAGATAATAAAGAAAAAGTAAGGTTAAGACCCTTAGATGCTACATATACAAATTTTACAGATAAATGGCACTTTAACAAATTAATAAAGACTAAGCCCAAATTTAAATCTTTAGAAGATATGTATAAACCAGATGTTAAAGATACTTTTTTAGATTATAAATTTGATAACATAACAAATGTAACTTTACCAATTAAATTTGATGCTTACAATGATTTTAAATTAAGTTTTAAGAAATCAAAATTTGAAATTCATGAATGTTATTTTGAACCTAAAAAGCTAAGAAAAAGAAATATAAATTTATATTTCCCAGTATTAAAGACCACAAAAAAAGCGACTCTTTATTATGGTAAAACTAAAATTAAAGATATTAAGTTTAAATAAATTGTATTAAAACAGAATATGTTTTTTGAGTTAAAAATTGGAAAAGTGTTTATACTTAGTGAGCTATGTCAATAAAAAATAAGTTATTAATTTTAATAAATATAATTGTTGTTTTTAATTGCTTTGGGCAAGAATTTCTAAGTACATTAAATACCAAAACTAATTTTAGTAATCTTTCAAGTCTACCAT
>CALHCQ010000151.1 GCA_937936645.1 uncultured Algibacter sp. | reverse complement strand
TTTTTTAATAATAACGCCATATTATTGGTGTCATTTTTTTCTTTACCAGCATATCTAGCAGATAAAACACCAGGTGCTCCATTTAGTGCTTCTACTTCTAGGCCTGTATCATCTGCAAAACAATCAAAACCATAATGTGTTTTTATATAATTTGCTTTTTGTCTAGCATTACCTTCTATGGTGTTTTGAGTTTCTGGTATATCTTCTGTGCAATTAATATCTTTTAAGCTTAGTAGTGTGATATGCTTAGGTAATAAAGCTTGAACTTCTTTTACTTTATTTTGATTGTTTGTTGCAAATACAATTTTCATAATATTTTTATTGATGATGATAAGGTTCGTTTTTTAATATGGTGTAGCCTCTATAAATTTGTTCTACTATAAATAAACGCACCATTTGATGCGAAAAAGTCATTTTAGATAATGATAACTTTCCGTTTGCTTTAGCATACACAGCTTCCGAAAACCCATATGGCCCTCCTATAACAAATACAAGTTGTTTTATACCCGTATTCATGTGTTTTTGTAGGTATTTAGAAAAATCTACAGAGTTTAATTCTTTACCGTTTTCGTCTAATAATATTAAAACATCAGTATTGCTTATTTTATTTAAAATAAGGGCGCCTTCCTTTTCTTTTTGTTGTTTAATACTTAAGTTTTTTACATTTTTAATATCTGGTATAATATCAAAATTAAACTTTATATAATGTTTTAATCGTTTTTCGTAATTAGCAATTAATTCTGCAAGTTGCTTATTATCGGTTTTACCTATTGTAAGAAGTTTTATTTGCATTTAGCAAAATTACTATATTGCTACTAATGAACTCAATAAAAAAATAAAAAAAGCTAATATTAAAGTTAATTTTAGTAGTTTCAATTTCTTATTTTTGCATTAAACAATATTATATTTTTATGATTACCAAAGAACAATTTGAAAAAGAGATCGAAATAATAATATCTAATGCCATTAGAGAAGATGTTGGAGATGGTGATCATAGTTCTTTAGCTTGCATACCAGAGAGCGCAAGAGGTAAAGCCAAGTTATTGGTTAAAGATAAAGGTATTATAGCAGGTGTTGCATTTGCAAAGCGCGTTTTTAATTATATTGATAAAAATTTAAAAGTAGAAACCTTAATACAAGATGGTACAGAGGTTACCTATGGCGATATTGTTTTATACGTAGAGGGATCATCGCAATCTATATTAAAAGCCGAACGTACTGTATTAAACGCTATGCAACGTATGAGTGCTATTGCAACAAAAACAAAAACGTTTGCAGATCTTTTAAAAGGTACAAAAACTAGAGTTTTAGATACAAGAAAAACAACACCAGGAATTAGAATGCTAGAAAAATGGGCTGTTAAAATTGGTGGAGGTGAAAATCATAGATTTGCTCTTTACGACATGATTATGCTTAAAGACAACCATATAGATTTTGCTGGTGGTGTTACAAAAGCCATAGACTTAACAAAAGAATACCTGAAAGAAACAGGTAAAGATTTAAAAATTATTGTAGAAGCTAGAGATATTCACGAAATAGAAGAGATTCTAAAAAGCGATGGTGTTTATAGAATTTTAATAGATAATTTTGATTACGAAGATACTAGAAAAGCTGTTGAGCTTATAGGAAATAAATGTTTAACAGAGTCCTCTGGCAACATTAACGAAACTACCATAAGGCACTATGCAGAATGTGGTGTTAATTATATTTCTTGTGGAGCGTTAACACACTCTGTGCATAATATGGACTTAAGTTTAAAGGCGGTAAATTAAAAAAATAATATTTCTTAATTTAGGCTATTTTGTAGTATTTAAAACTTGTATTAAATGACAAAGCCTATAGAGGATAAATTAAACAAAATACCTTTAATAAATATTTTTGTTAAAATATTTAAAAAAATAAAACTCCCTGGTTTAGAAGGTCTTTCGTTTTACGATTTATTAGAACTTTATATAACAGGTATTGTTAAAGGTGCTTTAACGACAAGGGCAAGTGCCATTGCTTATAGTTTTTTTACGGCTATATTTCCGTTTTTATTATTTGTTTTAATTATTATACCCTATGTACCTATAGAAGATTTTAAAGTAGAGTTTTTAACTTTCTTAGAATCTTTTTTACCATCTAGTACTTCCGATTTCTTTTTTCAAAATATATTTGAAAATATTGAAGGGAGTCAACGTGGCGGTTTATTATCGTCCGTATTTGTATTATCCATAGCATTAATGGCAAATGGTGTAAATGCCATTTTTTCAGGTTTCGAAAACTCGTATCACGAACAACTAACCCGTAATGTACTGCGGCAATATTTATTTGCACTTGGGGTGGCTTTAATTTTAGTGTTTTTATTAATTGTAACCATCGTTGTTTTAGGGTACTTTCAAATATACATTGTTCAAGAAGTCATTACTGTTTTAGAAAATAAGGGTTATCGTGTTAAATCTCAAACAGTATTTTGGTACGACCTTGCTAAATATGTCTTTTTTGTTTTAATGATTTATTTAGCGACCGCCACCTTGTATTTTTTTGGAACAAGAGAAGGTAAATATTCTAAATTCTTTTCTATAGGAGCTTTATTTACTACCTTTTTAATTATACTAACCTCATATCTTTTTGGTATTTATATTGATAATTTTGGGCAGTATAATAAGTTGTACGGTTCCATTGGGGCCTTATTAATTTTGCTTTTCTATTTATGGATTAATTCTAATATTTTATTATTGGGCTACGAACTTAATGCCTCTTTAAATAAATTAAAAAAAAGTTATTAATTCATGTCTCATTATATAGATGTTATTATACCTATTCCTATACAGAGGTTATTTACGTATCGCATTACGGCATCCGAGGCGCAGTTTTTAGAGCCAGGTATACGTGTTGCTGTACCCTTTGGAAAAACAAAAGTGTTTACAGGTATTGTGCATAAAATTCATGAATTAGCACCCATAGCTTACGAAGCTAAAGATATTCAGCAAATACTAGACGAAACGCCTATTGTTAATTTAAAACAATTAGAACTTTGGCAATGGATAGCTAGTTACT
The DNA here is from genome assembly GCA_937936645.1 of uncultured Algibacter sp. Lineage (GTDB taxonomy): Bacteria > Bacteroidota > Bacteroidia > Flavobacteriales > Flavobacteriaceae > Postechiella. The sequence continues at coordinate 3,211 of CALHCQ010000151.1, read as the reverse complement.
ACTTGTGTACCCTTGGTGATGTTATGCGAGCAGCACTTCCAAATGCTTTTATTTTAGAGAGCGAAACAACTGTAGTTAAAAACAAAACAGTAGATGTTTTAGAATCTGAACTAAAGGACGACGAGTTTTTAATTTATCAGGCATTAGAGCAACAATCGTCTTTAAAAATTAGCGACATTGTTAATATTCTTAATAAAAACAGTGTACTATCTGTAATAAATAGATTGCTAGATAAGGATGCTATTATTGTAGAAGAGGAGGTTTATGAAAAATATAAACCAAAATTAGTTAGATATATTAAATTAGATAGTCGTTTCTCATCAAACGAATCGTTGCAGGAGTTACTTAATGACTTGAGTAGGGCGCCAAAACAACGAGATGTAATAATGACATTGTTTTCGATGTCTGCGCAAACTAAAAAACCAATAAAAGCAGCCGATCTGTCTAAGCAAAGTGGAGCTTCATTATCTATTATAAAATCTTTAATTACTAAAAATATTTTAGAAGAATATCATATTCAAACAGACAGGGTACAATATTCTGGAAAAGAAAATGAAGCAAGTAAAGTTTTAAATACACACCAAGAAACTGCTCTAGAACAAATAAAAACAGCTTTTAATAGCCACAATACAATACTTTTGCATGGTGTAACATCTTCTGGAAAAACGGAGGTTTATGTAAAACTTATAGAACAAATTTTAAAGCAAAACCAACAAGTTTTGTACTTGCTACCCGAAATCGCCTTAACGACCCAGTTAATAAGTAGGTTGCAAAACTATTTTGGAGATCAAGTGGCTGTTTTTCATTCTAAATATTCTGCTCACGAAAGAGTAGAGGTGTGGAACCATGTTTTAAATAATTCTGGTAAAGCAAAAATTGTACTCGGGGCGCGATCGTCTATATTTTTACCATTTAATAATTTAGGGTTAATTATTGTAGATGAAGAGCATGAGCAATCTTTTAAGCAATTCGATCCTGCACCACGTTATCATGCTAGAGATACCGCTATTGTATTAGCGCATTTGCATAAAGCAAAAGTAGTATTAGGATCTGCAACCCCCAGTTTAGAGAGTTTTTATAATGCAAAACTTAATAAATATGCGCTTGTAGAAATTAAACATCGCTATAATAATGTACTCATGCCAGACATAGAATTGGTAGATATAAAAGAAAAGTACAAAAAGAAATTAATGAAAGGCCATTTTAGTGATAGACTTATTACCGAAATGTTAGAAACTTTAGAGCAAGGACAGCAAATTATTTTATTTCAAAATAGACGTGGTTTTTCTCCCATAGTAGAATGCAATACCTGTGGTAATTCGCCACAATGTTCTAATTGCGATGTCAGTTTAACCTATCATCAATATAGAAAACAATTGCGTTGCCATTATTGTGGTTACACCGTGGCTATGTTAAAAGTTTGTAAAGCCTGTGGTAGCCCCGAGCTAGATAATAAAGGGTTTGGTACCGAGCAAATAGAAACCGAAGCGAAACTTTTATTTCCTGACCACAAAATAGGTCGTATGGATTTAGATACGACTAGAGGTAAGTATGGTTACGAAAAAATAATAACGGCTTTCGAGCAAAAAGAAATAGACATTTTAGTAGGTACGCAAATGTTAACTAAAGGCTTAGATTTTAGAAATGTAAGATTGGTAGGTGTCATGAATGCAGATAGCATGCTAAATTTTCCAGATTTTAGAGCGCACGAACGTAGTTATCAATTAATGCAGCAAGTTGCAGGTAGGGCAGGAAGAACAGATGTTCGTGGTAAGGTACTTATACAAACATTTAATCCGTATCATACTATTTTACAGCAGGTGTCTACAAACAATTATGCTGCTATGTTTAAAGAGCAAATGGACGATAGGCATAATTTTAAATATCCGCCTGTGTTTAAGCAAATAAAAATAACATTAAAACATAAAGATTTTAATAAAGTAGAATTGGCTTCGGCTTGGTTAGCAAAGTCTTTAAGATTGTTTTTTAAGGATAATGTTTTAGGCCCAGAATCGCCACCTGTAGCAAGAATAAGAAATCAATTTCATAAAAATATTTTAATAAAAATACCCAATAAGCAATCGTTAGCTAAAACAAAAAAAGCTATCATTAAAATTAATAATAGCTTTTATAATGTAAAAGATTTTAGATCGGTAAGGCTTGTTGTAAATGTAGATAATTTTTAAACAAGTACTTTACTGTATTTTGTAAACTAAATTTACATATTATTTAATGCATCGGCAAGTTGCGCCTTTTTATTTCTACTTAAAGGTATTTCAAAAGATCCAACTTCTACACTTTTACTATTAAAACGATCTATTTTATCTAAACTAACAATGTAAGATTTGTGAATTCTTAAAAATTTACCTTCAGGTAGTTCACCCTCAAAAGCTTTCATTGTAGATAGTACCACAAGGCTAGCCTCGTCTGTAACAACCTTAACATAATCGCCAAGTGCTTCTACCCATTTAATATCTTTAATATAAACTTTACGCTTTTTTAAATTACTTTTTACAAAGATATGTTCACCATCTTCTTCATTAAAATCTAACGAAAGTTTTTGTTGTTCTAACGCTTTAGCAACAGATACGTTAAAACGTTCTTTTGTAATTGGTTTATGTAAATAATCGGTAGCATCATAGTTAAACGCCTTAAATGCATACTCTGTTTTTCCTGTCACAAAAATAATTTGAGGCTTATTGTTTAAAACGTCTAGAAGTTCAAAACCATTTAATACAGGCATTTCTATATCTAAAAAGATTAAATCTATTTTGTGAGTGTTTAAACCGTTTTTTGTCTCTAGTGCGCTACTATACTCAGCTATTAAGTTTAAATTGGAGTGGTTTTCAACCAATTTAACAATAGATAGCCTTTGTATTGCCGAATCATCTACTACTATGCAGTTTAAAATCATAATTATATGTCAATATTAGTGTTTAATTGTAGTCTCTGTAAGTTTTTTATAGCAACAATGATACATAAATTTGAATTTATATACAAACTTTAAAACTTAAAATCACTTAAATATAATATCTTTTATGTAATAATCAAGTTTTTTATAGATTAATTATTTTAAATGCTATAAAAAACGGATAAATTATAGGTTAGTTTCATTAAAAAAACTTACTTTTGCAGCCAAATTAATTTTAAAATAGATTTTTATGAATCATTATGAAACTGTTTTCATCTTAAATCCCGTTTTATCTGAAGA
>CALHCQ010000150.1 GCA_937936645.1 uncultured Algibacter sp. | reverse complement strand
AATAATGCTATTGATGGTATTATTACAAACGCTAAAAAGTTTATTATAATTACATCGCCATTTATAAAACTAGACGACCATTTTAAAGAGCGTTTTAATTTAATAAAAAACGATCCTACAATTTATTTGCAAATCTTATTTGGTAAAAATGAAGATAATTTTTACCGTAGCATGAAAAGTGAAGATTTAGAGTATTTTAAATCTTTTCCTAATGTATCTATTATTTACGAACCAAGGTTACACGCAAAAAGCTATATTAACGAGTCTGATGGTATTATTACCTCTATGAATTTATACGATTACTCCGCCGAAAACAATGTAGAATATGGTGTAACTTTCTCTAAAATGACATTAACAGAAAAGGTTTATCAGCAACATCAAGATTACCACTTCTTTCTTTTAGAAGATAGTGCACATTGCGTGTATATAAAACGGCCTGTTTTTAAAAAGGCATTACTAGGTTTAAGTAAAAATTATTTAAGATCTGAAGTGTTATTAGATTTGTTTAACTCATTCGATCCAAATAAAAGAGGATACGAGCGTGTTGTTTATCAAGATGTAGATGTAATAAGTTTAGATGATAAAGAGGTTATTCCAGAGTTAAAATCAAGATCTGAAAAAAGATTAACAAAAGAAGATAAACCCATCTTAAAAAAGGAATATAAAAAATCTAAAGTTCCGCAAACAGGCTATTGTATAAGAACAGGAAAAGAAATTAGTTACAATCCAGAGCAGCCACTATCTTTAGAAGCTTGGAAAGTTTGGAACCAATATGGAGATCCTTTTTTTTCAGAGAATTATTGTCATAAAACAGGACAACCATCTTATGGAAATACAAGCATGGCTAACCCTATTTTAAAGAAAAACAAGACAAAATGGATGTAGTTTAAAATGAACTATTAAACACATGTTAAACAGTTATAGAATTCTTGTTTTAATAAATTAAAAAAGTCTGTAGCGTTTTGAGACACATGGTTCATTGTTAAAAAATAAAGAGTATGCTTAACTATAAAGACTACGAAGAAAAAATTTACAATTGGCTACTTGCAAAACATCATAAAGACAATTCATTTACATTTTCATTACGCCAAAAAGCATCCAAAGGGTCAGAAACTGATATTTTTATAGGTACAGAAAAGTCCAATTATTTTGGCACTACTTTTTGGACGCTACCCGTGTATTACCCGGGTTCTTCATCCGATTCTATAAATTTAATTTTTGGCTCTAAAGGAGATTATTATGGCTATAAATTCGAGTTTTCGCAAACAAATGATCCAAAAGATGCCCAAAACGAATCGATATTAAATGTCATAAAGGCTATTCAAGAACCTCTAAAAGCACAGCTTAAGTTACAGAGGGAAGGTAGTCCTGATAAAAAAATGTTTGCTATAGTTTCTAAACATCGAGCAGAAAACTATACAGATTTAAATACCATGCTACTAGATATCGATAAAGATTTGGAAGTTATTTTACCCATAGTAAATAAGGCTATTGCAGCAGAAAAAGCAGCGTCTCCAAATTTTACAGCACATCATATAACCTTGGATGAATTTACTACAATGCAGCAAAAATACGAAGAGCGAAAGACAAAGTATGCCAATACAAGCACACCTTTAAAAAATACTAAGCATAAAAAATACTGGCTTTACGCCCCAGGTAGAAATGCGATGTATTGGGAGCGTTTTTACACCGATAAAATAATTGGTTTGGGTTGGGATAAGCTAGGCGATTTATCGAAATATACAAACAAGGAAGCCATAAAAAGCAGCTTATTTGAGGCTTATGGCGGAGACGGAAACAAAATGAATGATGTAGCTGCCAATTACGAATTTGCTAACGAAATTAATATTGGAGATGTTATTATTGTAAAAAAAGGACGTAGTGAATTATTAGGCTATGGTGAAGTAACGTCAGATTACTATTTTGATAATACAAGAGAAGATTACAAAAGTTGCAGAAACGTGCAATGGATAAAAAAAGGAAACTGGGCACCGCACAAAAGTTTAGTGCTAAAAACACTTACAAATATTACAAAATATAAAAGTGATAGCGAAGCCTACAATACTTTTTTCGAGCAATTATTAGGTATTATAAATGGCGATGTAGTAAAAGATGTTATAGATACTGCAAAAGCAGTAGCTCCTTTAAACCAAATTTTATACGGCCCTCCTGGTACCGGTAAAACGTACCATACCATTAACGAAGCTATAAAAATTATTAATCCTGAATTTGATTTAACCCAGGATAGACCATTTATAAAAGCCGAATACGACCGTTTGGTAAATGAAAAACAAATTGTGTTTACCACATTTCATCAATCGTTAAGTTATGAAGATTTTGTAGAAGGTATAAAACCAAAAACCGAAGGTAATGAGGTTGTTTATGAAATAGAAGATGGTATTTTTAAACAGTTATGCAATAGGGCTTCTCTAAAAAACAATTCTAATTTTCAAGAAGCTTATGAAAATTTAATAACAGAATTTTCTAAAAACGATAATGAGCTTCTTGTTTTAGAAACACCAAAGGGCAAAAAGTTTAGAGTGCAATTAAACTCAAACAATAATTTAAGCCTCATAACTACAGAAAAGCGTAATCATCAAGGAACACTAACAAGAGAAAAATTAGAAAGACATTTTAATTTTTATGATGCTTTTAATGGTTGGGAAGGCTATGCCAATGGTATAATTAGTTATTTAGAAAACCGTTTTAATTTAAATAAAAAAGGCTTTGAAAACAAAAATTACGTTCTAATTATTGACGAAATTAATAGAGGAAATGTATCGGCTATATTTGGCGAACTAATTACACTTTTAGAAGACAGTAAGCGCAAAGGAAACGACGAAGCATTAACGCTAACATTGCCCTACTCTAAACTTGAATTTAGTATTCCTAACAACCTATATATAATTGGCACCATGAATACTGCCGATAGGTCTGTAGAGGCGCTAGATACTGCTTTGCGCCGTAGATTCGATTTTAAAGAGATGATGCCCGATTATGATGTTATAGAACAAGAATATATTAATGATTTAGATACAGACCTAGCAGAGGTTTTAAAAACCATAAACCAACGCATAGAAATTTTAATAGATAGAGATCACAGTATTGGCCATTCTTATTTTGTGGGTGTTGATACTCCAGAAAAACTAGCCAATGCCTTTAATAATAAAATAATACCACTTTTACAGGAGTACTTTTATGGCGATTACGGAAAAATAGGATTAGTGTTAGGGGAAGGCTTTGTGCAAATACAGAAAAACGACACGGTTACTTTTGCCAAATTTAAATACGATAATAAAAACAATTTTATTACATCAAGCTTTAAGTTGAAAAAAATAACAGCAGAAAATATAGTAGCAGCTATTAACAATTTATTTAATACCGAAAATAATTAATATTGAAAGCGTTAAAGGCCATAAAAGTTTTTGAACATCAACGTTTATATGTTGGAGAGCAAGGCTTTAATCAAAACCATTTAAACGCCCTTTTAAAACTAAATGAATACCATGATGGTAATTATTTCGAACCCATAGCAGAAGGTGTTAAGTTTAATCAGTACGTGGGTATTATTCAAGTGGATGGATTAACTATTGAAATTAACCCCAAAGCCGACAAAGGCGACGATGATAATAAATGGAAAGATGTCTTGCTTGATATGCTACAAGTTTGCGGTAAACTTAAAGCAGAATCTTCTGGAGCAGCAAACGTAAATAGAAAGCATTTAAACTTATTAGAGGTTTATTTTGAATTATATTTATTAGAGGTGGAAGGTTTAGTTAGAAAAGGACTCATCAAACAATATAGAAAACAAACACAAAACATAAAGGCATTAAAAGGAAAGCTAGATTTTGCGGGACATATTAGAAAAAACATAGTTCATAAAGAGCGCTTTTACACTACACATCAGGTTTATGATAGTAATCACTTTTTACATCAAGTATTACAAAAAGCGTTAACTATTGTTAATCAGTTTACCAATGGATCTAGATTACAAGATTTAGCAAATAGAGTACAATTGAACTTTCCAGAAGTAGATAATAAAATTATTACAACAAAAGAACTAAATGCCATTAGGTTAAATCAAAAATCTGTAGGATACAATAATGCGTTAGAATTAGCGAGATTAATTATTCTTAACTATTCGCCAGACATTTCAAGTGGTAAAGAGAAAATGATATCTCTATTATTTAACATGAATGATTTATGGGAAACTTATATTTTAAAACAATTAGAAAAGGCCTGTTTAGGAACAAATATTGAGGTTTCTGGTCAGGAATCCAAACCCTTTTGGGGTAATAATAGTTTACGTCCAGATATTGTATTACGACACGGAGAAAAAACATTTATAATTGATACAAAATGGAAAAGACCTAAACAAAATTCTGCTCCGGTTAGCGATTTAAGACAAATGTATACCTATTGCCGTTTTTGGAATGCCGAAAAAGCGTTATTGTTATATCCTGGTGATTATGCTGAAAATAAATTCAAATCGTATCTCACAGATGATTATTCAAAACATGAAAATGATGAAGCCTCATATATAGATCATCAATGTAAAATGGGTTTTGTTTCTGTTTTAGATGGAGAAAATCAACTCAATAAAAACTTGGGAGTCGAAACTGTAAATTTATTAATGAACTGATTTAAGGTTATTTTAATTACAGTATTCATTGCTCAAAAGTATGTTAGTTTCTTTTATTTGGAAATTCTGACTGGTGATACTGACCCCCATTCTGGTCATGTTGACCCCTCTGTAGATTTTGGTGTTCAAAAGACACTATGTGCTTGTCCAATAATTCAATGAAGTGATCTATTCTAAAGCGAGTAAAAGTGTTTGTATATCATCAGTAACCAATCTAATATTCGTGTGGTGAAGCTTTTTGCTTAGTAGTATTGCTTTGTTTAGGTAGTCTTGGGTAGCTCTTTTACACGTTGTTCTTTGTGTTTTCCACCACTAGCGCAAGCCTTACCTAAAGCACGGCAATGATTTTTTAGCTGTCTTTTCCAATCTTTGGTTTTTCTCCAACCCGCTAGGTTAGGACAACGATTTAAAATTTTATCTAGGGTATCCAATGCTTTACGGGCACAGTCCCACAACAAATTGTAATCCGTAGGGAAATGAACGTTACTTTCTACAACATAACTATCGCTTTTGACAAACAATGCTTCC
>CALHCQ010000149.1 GCA_937936645.1 uncultured Algibacter sp. | reverse complement strand
ACAGCTAATAAATTGGCCATACCTCCTACTTCACGACCACCCATAGCGTTAGGTTGTCCTGTTAAAGAAAAAGGACCAGAACCAGGCTTACCAACCTGCCCTGTTATTAAAGATAAATTAAGTAAAGCTACATTTTTATCTACCCCAACAACACTTTGGTTAAGCCCCATAGCCCACATACTAATAAAGCCTTTAGAAACTCCAATAATATCGGCTGCTTTTTGTATATCTTTTGCAGGAACACCGGTTATGGTAGCTGCTTCTTTTAAAGACGTTTTAAAAATTAATTCTTTGTAGCCATCAAAACCTTCAGTGTGATTATTTATAAAATCTTCATCTATTAATCCGCGTTTATACAAACAAAGACCAATGGCATTATATAAAGTTATATCGGTACCTGGTATAAGTTGTAAATGTAAATCTGCAAATGCTGCAGAGTCTGTTTTTCTTGGATCTATAACAATAATCTGAACATCAGGATTATCTTCCTTATGTTTTTCTATACGTCTAAACAATATAGGGTGACACCACGCTGGATTAGCACCTGTTATTAAAAATGTGTCGGCCAATTCTATATCGGCATAAGCAATTGGAACGCTGTCTTCTCCAAATGTTTTTTTATAACCAACAACAGCAGAACTCATACAAAGTCTAGAATTTGTATCTATATTGTTGGTACCTAAAAAACCTTTAGTTAGCTTGTTTGCTATGTAATATTCTTCGGTTAAACTTTGTCCAGAAACATAAAAACCAACACTATCTGGCCCATGTTTTTTTATTATTGATTTAAAAACGCTACTTGCACGGTTTAGTGCATCGTCCCAAGTTACACGCTCTCTAGGATGAGATCTACTCCATCGCATTTCTGGGTATAAGATTCTGTCTGAAGTATCGTTGGCTACGTAATGTAAATTCATACCCTTAGAGCACAGCATACCTTTGTTTACAGGGTGGTCTTTATCACCTTCTACAAACACTTTATTATTGGCATCTTTCTTAACAATTATACCGCAACCTACACCACAATATGAACACGTGGTTTTTACTTCATTTTTAATCATCTAGACTTACATTTTATACTAAGTAATACATTATTTTCTAAGTAGGCAAATCACTATTATATTATTTAGAATAGTTTAATTTTTAGAGCTGTAATTTTTAAATTAATAAAAATTAGTATTTATATCTATTAATTCTAAAAAACTAAGTAATTAACTAAGTAGATCATAAAACAGTTTACTTAGTTAATTTAAAGTATTAAATTATCACTATTCTAAGCTAAATTTTCTTGTAATTCACTAGAGCTTTCGTTCGCTAAAACTTCGTCTTCTTTAGAGAATTTAATAGTTAATGATATAGCTGCTGCAATAACGACCACAATACCAATAATAAAATAACCTTGTGAAACAGCCGATGATGACGCTACTGCTTGGGCAGCATGTATAGCATCATCGCTAAGCCCTTTACTGGCAACAATAGCTGCTTTTTCGGCTACAGCCGATTTTGATTTTAATAAAAGTGCGGCAGAAAAAGCTCCTACATTACCTCCTGCACCTACAATACCAGAAACAGACCCTATGGCTTTTTTATTTATAAATGGCACTACAGAAAATGTTGCACCTTCTGCCATTTGCACAGATAAACTAAATAGAATTAAGAAAACAAACCCCATTATAATATTTGTAGACACCGAAAAAGTAAGCAACATAATACCTTGTACAGTTAATATAAAAGATAAAAATAATACACGACCACGTAAACCTTTTAATTTACCAAATCGGTCTCCAAAAAAGCCACCTAACGTTCTTGCAAAAATATTCATTAACGCAAAAGACAATACAATATTACCAGCAGTAACACGCTTTAATTGAAACGTATTTTGTAAATAATCGTCCATTGTACCGTATACCGTTAGCTCGATTCCAAAACTAACACCATATATTAAAAATAATATCCAAACTCTATAATCTTTAAGTATTGTAGAAAAACTAACTTGATCTTTTTTAGCTTCAACAAAATCTCCGCTAGCTTTAAGATCTTTTAAATTACCTTGTGGCGTATCTTGCGTAAAAAAGAAATACACAATACCCATTAAAAAACAAATAACACCAGCGACAACCATAGAATATCTCCAAGCTTGGCTATCTGCAACACCAAAAGCAACAACTCCTGCTGCTATAATAGGCATACCCAAACGGTTAGCACCCCCACCTAAGTTACCCCAACCAGCAGATGTAGCGTTGGCTGTACCAACAATGTTTGATGCAAACATTAAAGAAGTATGCACTTGTGTAATAACAAAAGATGCACCAATAAAACCAATAAACAATCTACATATTAAAAATTGTGTTGGTGTTTGTACTAAACCACACAATACAACAGGTATAGCACCTAAAGTAAGAAGCCACGTATAACATAATCGAGGCCCATATTTGTCGCATAATTTACCAATAAGTAAACGTGCAAAAACAGTACCTGAAACAGCTAGAATAATTGAGTTCCATTTTTGATCTGGAGTTAAGCCTAAATCTCTTACAACATCTGGCATAAAAGGTACAATACCAAACCATGCAAAAAAACACATGAAAAATGATATTGAGGTAATCCAAAAGGTTCTAATTGGAATGCTTTTAAAGTTAAGTAAATTTAATTTTGTTGCTTTAGTTTCTAAAGACCTATTCATTATTAAGTATTTTAAACACCAAAACTAAGTGTAAATACTTATTTAAAGTATAAAAAAATAAAACTTATTAAAAAAATAGCATATTAAAGGTTAATATTGAATAACGCTAAGAATACACTAATAAGAACTTAAAAAATAAGAATATAATTACAAAAAAAGCATGTGAATTATTAGATAAATAAAACAAATGTTAAAAACAGAACGAATTAGAACAAATTTTCTATGATAAATCTGTATTATAAAACCTAAACCAAACCATAAGTTTTCGCTTTACTACTTAATTCTTTTAAGTTTTTAACTTCTAGTTTCTTCATTAAATTAAAGCGATGCACTTCGGCTGTGCGTTTACTTATATTTAACTCTTCGGCAATATCCTTATTATTTTTTAACTCTAAAACTAAATGTAAAATCTGAGTTTCTCGCTTGGTTAATTTAAAAGGGATTTCTGTTGCTTTATTTTTTAATAAGTCCGATTGGCTTTTATTTTCTACAAAAGCATTCATTATAATATTGGATACGTCGCCTGTAAAATACTTACCACCAGCAGCTATTTTATTTAAAGCCTTTAAAAATTCTTCTTTACTTGCTCCTTTTAATAAATAACCATCGGCGCCCGCTTGAATTGCTTTTAAAACATACTCTTCAGAGTCATGCATAGACAATACCATAGTTTTTACTTCACTACCAGCCTTCTTTAATGCTGCAACAACTTCTATACCTGTATACTCTGGCATACGTATATCTACAATAAGTAAATCTGGGTTTGTATTTAATACAACATCTATAGCTTCTTTACCATCGCTAGCTTCGTTTACAACCTTTACACCATCCTCGTCTTCCAGTAGTGCTTTTATACCGTTTCTCACTAATACATGATCGTCTGCTAAAACAACATTAATTACATCCATTATATTAAAATTTAGTCATTACAAAAGTAATTATTTTTATTCAATATACTTATTTAATATCAATACACTAAGTAACTATATTAAATAACCATTTTATGGCAAAGGTATATTTAAGGTAACACGTGTACCCTGCCCTAATTCCGATGTTATAAAAAAGCGCCCGTTAATATAAGAAATCCTTTCCTTCATAAAAGTCATTCCCATACCACCATCGCCGGTTTTAATACGCTTTATTTTACTAGGGTCGAAACCTTTACCATTATCGTCAATAACAATACTTAATATTTTTTCGCTATGCGATAATGATACAATAATATGTGTAGACTCTGCATACTTAATAGCATTATTAATAGCCTCTTGAGTAATTCTATATATATTAATTTCTATTAAAGAATCTAACCTAATCTTAAAATCGGTTTTATTAAAAAACACAATTTGTTTACCTGTTAACCTAGACAATTCTTGAGTTAATTTTGTAATGGCAGGCACAATACCATAGTCTGTTAATTCTGGCGGAGTTAAGTTAAAAGTTGCTGTTCTTACCCCTTTAATAATATCGGCTGTAAGCCCTTTTAACTCTTCTATTTTAACAGCTGTTTTATCTATATTATTTATATCTATACTTTCTAAATTATATTTTAACCCAGTAAGCATTTGCCCTAAACCATCGTGTACATCTTTTGCAATACGGTTTTGTTCTTTTTCTTGACTTTCTATAATTTTACTAGATATTATTTTTTGCTGACTCATGCGCTCCTCAAAACTTTTTTGAGTTAGGCGTTCTATTTCAATTTGCCCCTCTTTACGCTTTGTTATATCGGAAGCTATTATAAGTAATTCCGATTTTTCCTGAGTAGGATTAAAAGGAATCATAGCCATTTCTAACCAAATAATTTTATCTGGTTTTACTGTAGCTTTAATCTCGCCTTGCCAACCTATCTTTTTATACTTGGTAATAATGTTATCAATATTCTCTTGATCGGTTTCTTTTAAAGAAATCACTTCAGAGAACTGTATATTCTTACTGTAACCAAACTTAAACAATCTAGAAAACTTATTACCCATGTGTAAAACACGACCACTAGGCGAAATACGAGCAAAAAGTAACGTTTCGTCCATAGCATGGCTAAGCGCCCTAAGCTCTTTTACAGATTTCTCTTTAGCCTCGCTTAATACATCGGCATCAAAAGCCATTTTTTTTGCTTTACGTTCTGCAGTAAGTAAATCAGAAAGAATATTTTTTACTGTTTTTGCTGCTGGCCAAAAAATAAATAAAAATTCTGCTAATAATAATAAAATAGTAACCGTCATTAAAAGCAATTCTAACTGCTCTAACCAGTTTACTTTTTCTTTCGCTTCTTGGTCGTATTGATTAACAATATCGTCCATCATTAAAAGAAAGTCATTTTCGTTTTCTCTTACTTCGGTTATATAACTATGTAAATCCTTTATTGCATAGGTAGGACTATTTTCTATAACATTAATTATTGAATTAGATGCGTCTTGAATAATTTTAAAACTGCCATTTATGTTTCTAAACATGGCAGTAACTTTGCTACTATTTTTTTCTGGCAAACCTAAACTATCACTACCTTTTTGAAGTGCGTTGTGCGATAGCACCCAAAGATCTAGCGTTTGCTTTAATGTGTTTTTTAAAGCAAAGCGCTTATCTATATTTGTCTCGCTAGACAGCGACACAATGTCTTTTGTTAATTTCTGACTTAACATACGTTGCCTACCCGCAATATTAACAACCCTAGAGTCGCTTTCTTGGTCGCTTAGTAATTTGCGAACAAGAACCTGGCTAACAATAACCGATATTGCAATGGTACTTAACGCAATAATATAAAGACGGCTTAATTTATTAAACGTATGTTGGTCTAATGAATTACCTGTATTTGCCATCTATATAATTTAAGAAATTGCTTGTTTAACAAGTGTTAAACTAGAATCTGAAAAAGGGATTTTTAAAGCCTCGGCATGTCCATTATCAGACATCTTAACCCAAGTTTTCTTTAAAATATCAATCACCTTTTCGTCGGTATGCTTAGCAGCAAAAGCTTCAAAGTAATATTCTAAAAACACCAAACAAATAGTATCCTCTAGTATTTGAGATTCTTCGTTCTTTTTAATTAATTTTTTGTTAATTAATAAAGACACCCTGTCTGTAAACACGGTTTCATAACCTACCTCCTTAAGTATTTCTACCGTTATATCGGCATGCATACGTTTTAACGTTTCACGCCACTTTAAATACCCAACACGGTCCATAGGATATTCATTTCTAGCAATTTTCCAACGGCAAATATGCTGCGCTCTAGCTGCAATTTGCAAAGCCTTAGAGGCATCTGGTTTAAACTGCAATAACGTTCTTGTCATGCGTTGTGCATACAACAACTCTTTAGGGAAATCTACACCATTAGCATGGTGTACATTAACGTCTTCTGCATTTTTTTTATCAATTAAGGCAATTGCAATTTCAAATCTGGTTGGCTCCATTTATATAACGTTTTAAATAACACATTATGTATCAAAAACATAACCAAAGTACCAAAGAAAAATCTTGCTTTTAGCCTTTGTTTATGCTAATCTACGAAGCCAATATACACATTTCCTTCCTCAACTTTAACAGGATAGGTTGCAATTTTTAAATCTTCGCCAGCCAAACTAGATCCATCCTTTAAAGAAAAGTTCTTTTTATGCAAAGGGCAAGCCACTTTAGGAATATCATCTTTATCGCCAATCATACCTAAAGACAATACCATTTCCATTTTATGCGGACATAAATTTTGTGTCGCATACCAAGCTCCAGTTCTAGTAAAATTATAAACCGCTATTTGCTTTGTTTTATATTTAATACAAGCACCGCTATTCTCTGGAAAATCCGAAACATTCCCAACTTCAAACCATGTTTTCACTTCTGTTTCTGCTACCGATTTATATTGATCTAATATGTGTTCCATAACTAATTTAATCTATTTTTAATATTATTTGGGCGTTACCACAAGGGTCGGGCTTTACATTACAAGTCCGCGCTCGTGCCTCGCTGTGGGCTTTTCATTTCAATCCCTAACGCAAAAGTACCAATTAAGCATTAAGTTAAGCGTAAAACAATTTTAATATAACGGTTTTACGCTTAACATATACTTTATACTATTACATTAACTCCAAGCTTTAGGCATTTTTTGATCTCTCATTGGTACAAACACTAAATTATCGTCTGTATCGTCCGAGTTAACAAAATGCTTAAATCGTTTCATTAATTCAGGATTTTCTATAGCCTGTTTCCATTCGCATTCATATCTATTAACTAGACCTTGCATTTCTGTTTCCAAATCTTCAGCAATACCTAAAGAATCTTCAATAACAACCTGTTTTAAATATTCTACACCACCCTCTAGTTTCTCTAACCATGGTGCTGTTCTAACCAAAGGCCCTGCGGTACGTATGTAGTACATCAAGAATCTGTCTAAATACTTAATAACCGTTTTGTCATCTAGTTGTTCTGCAAATAATACCGCATGCTTTGGCGTTGCCCCTCCGTTTCCACAGATGTATAAGTTCCAACCGCCTTCTACAGCAATTAAACCAAAATCTTTTCCACGAGCTTCCGCACATTCTCTTATACAACCCGATACACCACCTTTTAATTTATGTGGCGAACGTAGTCCTTTATATCGTTCTTCAATTTCTATTGCAAATGTGACACTTTCGTGCATACCGTATCTACACCAAGTAGACCCAACACAACTTTTAACAGTTCTAAGCGACTTACCGTAAGCATGACCACTCTCAAAACCAGCATCAATTAATTCTTTCCATATAAGTGGTAACTCGTGTAATTGTGCACCAAATAAATCGATACGTTGCCCACCTGTTACTTTAGTATATAAATCGTATTTTTTTGCTACTTCGCCAATAACTATAAGCTTGTCTGGTGTAATTTCTCCACCTGCAATTCTTGGCACTACAGAGTAAGTACCATTACGCTGTATGTTGGCTAAATATTTATCGTTTGTATCTTGTATTGCAACTTGTTTGTTAGGCGTTTCCATGGTAATAGTAGCAAATATAGAAGCAACTAATGGCTTACATATTTCGCAACCATGCCCCTCACCAAATAAATTTAAGGCCTCTTCGTAATTAGCTACTTTATTTATTTTTATAAGGTCGTAAAGCTCTTGTCTACTAAAATTAAAATGTTCGCAAATAGTAACTTTAACTTCTTTACCTAAAGATTTTAAGGTTTCGTTAACCAAATCTACAACCATTGGCTTACAACCTCCACAACCTGTTGTTGCTTTTGTAGCTGTAATTACGTCGCCTAAATTATTTGCTCCATCATCTTTAATAGAACAACAAATATCGCCTTTTGTAACACTTTCACAAGAGCATACTTGAGCTTCGTCTGGCAAATCTAACACACTACCAAAAGAGGCTCCTCCTTCGCTAGCTGGTAAAATTAATTGCGACGGATCTTCTGGAATAGCCATACCGTTTAAATACACTTGGTGTAGCATATTATAATCCGATGCATCGCCTACAAGAATACCACCTAAAAGTGATTTACCATCTAAACTAACATTTATTCTTTTATAAAGGTGCTGTGTTTTGTTTTCAAAAATTATAGAATGCCCTTTAGCTGCAGGCATAAATGGCTCACCAAAACTAGCTACATCAACACCTATTAATTTTAATTTGGTAGACATGTCTATCTCGGCTGGCATGACCTCTGCTTCATTACCCAATATTTGCTCTACAGCAACACCTGCCATGTCGTAGCCAGGTGCAACAAGACCATATATCATATGGTTATATAAAGCGATCTCGCCAATTGCATAAATATTATCGTCTGATGTTTGCATTTTATTATTTACAACAATACCACCACGAACACCAACTTCTAGACCACTGTTTTTACCAAGTTCGTCTCTAGGTCTAATTCCTGCCGATACCACAAGCATATCTACATCTAGCATATCATCTTCGCCAAACTCCATACCTGTTATACAATCGTCGCCTAAAATTTTATTAGTTGCCTTGCTTAAATGAATATTTAAACCAATAGACTCTAATTTTAATTGCAACACTTGGCTACTTCTAGAATCTAATTGTCTTGGCATTAACTTAGGCGCAAACTCTACAATATGTGGCTCTAACCCCATATCCATAACCGCTTTACCTGCCTCTAAACCTAAAAGACCACCACCTAAAACAGCTGCTTTAGCATCTGGTTTCTCTGCTTTAATTTTGGCTGCATAAGCCAACATATCTTCTAAATCTTCGATAGTTCTGTAAACAAAAACACCTTTTTTCTCTACCCCTTTAATTGGCGGTACAAAAGGAGAAGATCCTGTTGCTAAAACCAAATAATCGTATGCAAACTCACGATCTTTAGCTGTAGTTATCGTTTTATTTTTTCTATCAATATCCGAAACACGTTCATCAACCACTAAATCAACCCCGTTTTCTTTA
>CALHCQ010000148.1 GCA_937936645.1 uncultured Algibacter sp. | reverse complement strand
TTGAATTTCTTGACCAGGAATATCAGATGAAAAAGTAAATCCTTTTACTTCAGGAATTTGAGTTAATTCATCTTTCATTAAAAGAATTTTACTTTGTAATTCACTCTGTTTTTCTCCTGTTTTGGGCGCTTTAATTACTATGCTTTGAGCATAATTAATACCCATATCTTTTTCCATTAAAAACGTAGCTTGCTTGTATGCTATAAGTGTACCGCAAAGCAATACAACTGAAATTACAAATTGCAGAGTAACTAATAGCTTTCTAAAAAACACACCTTCTCGTTTGTTTTTAAATTTCCCTTTTAAAACAGTTACAGGTTTATAAGATTGCAATATAACAGCAGGATAAATACAGGAAATTATAATGCCTAAAACAAAAATTACTATAAATGTACCTAAGAATTTAGAGTGCTCAAATAAATTAAAATCGCCTATTTGAGTAATGGTTTTAAACCAAGGATTTAAAGCATAAAATAATACAATAGTTATGGCTAAGCAAAGTATGTTAAAAAAGAAAGCTTCACTTAAAAACTGAGTTATTAAATTCATTTTAGAGGCTCCATTAATTTTTTTAACACCTACCTCGTTGGCTCTTTCTATAGAGCGTGCTGTAGTTAGGTTTATAAAATTAATCCAAGCTATAATTAAAAGAAAAATAGAAAATCCAAAAAGAATACTTATAATTTTTCCGTTAACAGGAGGCTCCGATTCATATTCTATGTTAGAGGTTAAATGAATATCCTGCAACGGTTGTAAATAGTATGTATCTCTTTTGCCTTGCGAATCTAGGCGCTTTTTATAATTAGCAGCTATCATTTCAGGAAGGCCTTCTTTTTCTAGCTTTTTATAATCGCTATTTGGTTTTAGTTGTATAAAAGTACTGCCATAATCATAAGTCCAACTTGTTCTAATTCTAGGACGTTGTTTGTAAATAGTTTCCATAGAAAACAAAAAATCGGATTTTACAATCGAATTTTTTGGCATCTTTTTATAAACAGCAGTTATCATGTAATCTTCATTACCATTTACTTTTATTGTTTTACCTAACGGACGTTCTTCTCCAAAATAACGCTCTGCTGCGAGGTGTGATATTGCTACTGTATTTGGCGCTTTTAAAGGGTCTTTTTCGCCTTGTAATAATGGAATTGTAAATACTTCAAATATAGAAGAGGTTGCATAGTACGTTTTATCTTCAGAATAAATAATTTTGCTTCCTGAGGCATTGTTATAGCTTATGGTTATTTCATTTTTTGGAGTTATCCTCGCATGATTTACAACATCGCTATAATGTTCTTTTAACCATTTTCCGGTTGGTGGAAATGAATTGGCTGTTTTCCATAACACTTCGTTATTTTGATAACGATTGTAAGCAACACGATAAATATCTTTGGCATTTTCGTGGTGGCTATCGTAGCTTCTTTGGTAATACACATACTCTAAAATAAACAAAGCACTTAGTATACCTATAATTAAACCAACTGCATTAATTATAGAAATAAGTTTATCTCTTTTTAAATTACGATAGAAAATATTTAGTTTGATAAAGTTCATTTTTATCTAGTTATTTAGTTAATTGGCTGTATTACTAATTGCTTGTTTCCATTACAATTTTCCCATCAAATAAGTTGATGACCCTGTGTGCGTAATTTGCATCACTTTCGGAGTGTGTTACCATAATAATGGTTGCACCTTCTTGACTTAGCTCTGTTAATAGATTCATAACCTCGGTACCATTTTTAGAATCTAAATTTCCCGTAGGTTCATCTGCTAACAATAATTTAGGCTCGGTAATTACAGCTCTAGCAATAGCAACACGTTGCTGCTGCCCTCCAGATAATTGTTGCGGAAAATGGTTAGAACGGTGGTCTATTTTCATGCGTTTTAAAACAGCTTTTACTTTTTCTTTTCGTTCTTTTTGATTGATGTTCATAAACGTTAATGGCAATTCAACATTTTCGTAAACCGTTAAGCCATCAATTAAATTAAAGCTCTGAAAAATAAAACCAATATTACCTTTTCTTGCTTTGGTTAACTCCTTTTCTTTTAAGTTGCCTATTTCTTTCCCATGAAACATATAACTACCATCGGATGGGATATCAATAAGTCCAAGTATATTTAAAAGGGTAGATTTTCCACAACCTGAAGGCCCCATTATAGCAATAAATTCTCCGTCTTTTACATGTAGATTTATATCGTTTAATGCCTTAGTTTGTATATCTTCCGTAATAAATATTTTAGTTAGGTTTTTTGTCTGTATCATGGTTATTAATTTAAAATAAGTTTATCGCTGTTTTCAAAATTTTTATAGCTAGATGTTATTACAAGTTCGTTAGGTTCTAGGCCTTCAAGAATTTCATAATATTGAGGGTTTTGTTTGCCTATTTTTATTTGGCGTTTAGTTGCAAAATTACCAGAAGTATCTACAACGTAAATCCAATTTCCGCCAGTAGTATTAGAGAATGCTCCTCTGCTAACAAGTAAAGCATTTGTAGGTGTACCCAATTCTAATTTTATAAAATAACTTTGCCCCGTTCTAATATTGTTTGGCTTTTCGTTTATAAAACTTAGGTCTATTTGAAATTCTCCATCTCTTACCTCCGGATATACTTTTTTAGTTTTTAAGGCATAGGTTTCTCCATCGCGTTCTAAAGATGCAGAAACATGTCTTGTAACTCTATCAATATAATGCTCATTTATATTAGACTGTACTTTAAAATTGGTTAACACGTGTATCTGCCCTATACGTTGTCCTTGGGAAATGCTTTGCCCTATTTCGGCATCTAGCATTCCTAATTGGCCATCTATAGTTGCTCTAACATTTAAGTGTTCAATTCTTTCATAAACCATGGCTAAGGTTTTTTTCATTCGTATTAAATCGTTGTCTAATTCTTTTATACCTGTAGCACTTAATAACGAATCTTGTTTTGCTTTAAACTTGATAACATCGTACTGTTTAGAAGCCAATTCTTTTTCTTCTTTGGCTCTTATATAATTTTCTTTAGCTATTAATTCTTCTTCAAATAACGATTTGTTTTGCTCAAAAGACCTGTTTGCTTTTATAACTCTGTATTCTGCTTCAAGTAAACTTTTTTGATTAAAAACACGTTGCGACTCAAAATTTATTTTTGTTTCTCTTAAATTGTTTTGCTTAATGGCTAGGTTGTTTTCGCTTGCTAAAATTTGCTCATATAACTGCCTGTTTTCTAGCTTTAATATAATATCTCCTTTTTTTACAATACTGCCTTCTTCTATATATTTTTCAACAATTCTTCCGTTTTCATAGGCATCAAGATATACTGTAGTAATGGGTTTTACAACGCCATTAATTGTAATATAATCATTAAAATTAGAGCGCTTAACCTCTGTTATCGTAATTTCATTTTTTTTAACTTCTGATGATGTACTAGGCGTGCCTAAACTATTGTATAGAAATATTGCGATTAAAATAATTACAAGTAATCCTATGCCAATATGTTTGGGTTGTAGTGTTCTTTTCTTCTCTATTTTAGTATCCATTCTTTGTTATTATTTAAAAGGAAAAACAGCAATACCGCAATAAAAATCTATTGCCTTTTTTTGATATTGTAATTGTAAATTAATTCTGGTTCTTTCTATTTTAGCTTGTGCTAAATTATTTTTGGCAACCTCTAATTCGTAAATCGTAGCCAGCCCTTTGTTAAACTTTTTTTGAGCAAAGTTAAAAGCGAGTTCTTTAGATTTTAGGTTAGACTCATTCTCCTCTTTTTCCGCTAAAAGCGCAGTGTTTTTTTGAATTGTTTTTTGTATTTCTTTATAAAGTTCTTGCTTCTTTTGCTCCAGAATATTCTTTTCTTTTAAGATATTTATTTTAGCAATTTTTACATTGGAATGTTTTGACCATTTATTGGTAATCGGAATTCTTAAAGACAAACCAATGGATTTCGCAGCATTATTAGATAGCTGATCTAAAAAAGGAGTTATCAATCCATTTTCATCAATACTCGTTTCAAAATAACCTGTTCTATACGCCGCATTTAATGCTAATGATGGATAAAAATCACTCCTTCTAATAGCCAAGTTTTTTTCTGAAGCATTTACCTGTAATTCTTGTTGTTTAATAGACGGAAGAAACGCAATTGCTTTAGAAAAAACAGTTTCTAACGTTAAACTATCAAGAGATTTTAATGCTACTAAATCGGGTTTTAGCTTTATACTTGTACCATTAAAATTCATGATTTGAATAAGATTTAAAGTCGCTTCATTTAAGGCGTTTTGGGCTTGAGCTATTTCTAATTTATTAGTACCCAATTCAGATTCAATATCGTATAAATTAGATTTCGCTAGCAATCCTAGTTCTATTTTTGAAGTTACCAACTCGTAGTTTAAATTAGAGATTTCTAATTTTTCTTTTGTGATTTGCAATAAATCTTCTCTAAATTTCACAAGATAAAAAGCGTTCATCACATCAAAATAAAGGTTGTATTTTGCTTGCAAAACAGCTTCTAAGCTTGCATGATATAGTAGTTTTTTCTGCGACCTTTGGTGCCACTTTTTAAAATTATTAAACAGATTTAAAGACGATGTTACTCCATAGGTGTTTGATGATGTTGCAGTATTGATAACGTTGTTATTATTTGGGTCTACATACCTACCAAATCGTCTGTTTAAATTTGATACAGCGCTAAAGTCTGGCAAAAAATCTCGTTTAGATTGTTGAAACGATTCCTTATCAATCTCCGAATTGTAAATTTTTGTTTTTTGGTCTAAGTTATTTTCACAAGCATAAACAATGCATTCCTCTAAAGTCCATAATTTTTGTGCAGAACCATTTAAAGAAAAGGCAATGTAGGTTACAAAAATCAGGAAAGTGTTTTTCATTTTTTATTGTTTTGCATTTTATATAACGATATGCGTGCCAAAAAAACAACACACTACAATTCAACAGGTTACAAACGTCATCAATATCTAATCATCTTTTTTATGTAAAATATTTTTATACAAAGTGTAAAAATATTTTACACTTTGTAGTTGAGTATTATTCTTATTTGTAGCTTTGGATTATTATGTTGCAATCTGGAAAAATACTTATCGTAGACGACAATAAAGGGGTGCTAAGCGCCTTAGAATTGTTGTTGCAAGATGTTTACAAAACTGTAACTACGCTTCAAAACCCAAACGGAATATCTTCGGTTACCGATTTAAAAAGCTACGATGTTATTCTTTTGGATATGAATTTTTCTTCCAGAATAAATACAGGAAACGAAGGGTTTTATTGGCTACGAAAATTAAAAGAAATAGCACCCGATGCTTCTGTAATAATGATGACTGCTTTTGGCGATGTAGAATTAGCTGTAAATACCTTAAAAGAAGGAGCCATAGATTTTGTATTAAAACCATGGGATAACGAAAAGATTTTGGCCACCATTCATGCAGCTTTTCAATTAGGAAAATCTAAAAAAGAAGTAAGTTTACTAAAACAAAGCGAAAAAAAATTAAAGCACCTTATCAACGAAACAGAGCAGCAAATTATTGGAAGTTCTTCAGCAATAAATGCAGTTTTAAAAATTACTGAAAAAGTTGCAAAAACCTCTGCAAATGTTTTAATAACTGGCGAAAATGGTACTGGTAAAGAGTTAATTGCACGAGCCATTCACAACCAATCTGCACAACATCAAGAAATTTTAGTAAATGTAGATGTAAGTGCCATACCCGAAAGCCTTTTTGAAAGTGAACTTTTTGGACATGTAAAAGGCGCATTTACCGATGCTAAAAATGATAGAGCCGGTAAGTTTGAAATTGCACATAATGGTACGCTTTTTTTAGATGAAATAGGTAATTTGCCATTACAGTTACAGTCTAAATTATTAAAAGTGATTCAACAAAAAGAAATCGTTCGTATTGGGTCTAACAAAGTTATTCCTGTAAATGTTAGATTGGTTTGCGCTACCAATTGCGATTTGAATAAAATGGTTGATGAAGGACTTTTTAGAGAAGACTTATTGTACCGAATAAATACCATACATATTGAAGTACCTGCACTTAGAGAACGTGGCAATGACATTATAGAATTGGCAGAATTCTTCTTAAATAAATATGCAAATAAATATGATAAAAAAGGATTAAAATTGAGTAGTGCCATCAAGAAAAAACTACTTAAATATACTTGGCCCGGAAATATTAGAGAGCTACAACATACTATGGAACGCTGTGTTATTTTAAGTGAGAATAATCTATTAACGGTAAACGATTTTATGTTTAATCAGCGGCAAACAAAAGCATTAAACACGGCAGACATAACCATTGACGAAATGGAAAAAAATATGATTATTACTGCGCTAAAAAAACACGATGGTAATTATAGTACTGCTGCCGAACAGTTAGGTATTACTCGTCAAACCTTATACAATAAAACAAAGCGTTATAAAATTTAATATTCTAAAATGCTATCTAAAAATTTATATCTAAAAATAATTTTAAGAGTACTATTGCTAGTATTGGTATGTGCTAGCGTAGTGTTTTTTATTTTAAATGATATAAAAGGTATTGCTGTATTATTAGGAGTCGTATTAATTTTACAAATAATT
>CALHCQ010000147.1 GCA_937936645.1 uncultured Algibacter sp. | reverse complement strand
TTACGACACTTTAATAGTTGGAGCAGGAGCTGCAGGGTTATCTTGTGCACTTGTTTTAGGTTCTGCCCTCACTAAAAAATATGCAAATAATAAGCATATCGCTATTGTTATGCATCAAAAAACATCACATTTACAAACAGCCTTGTTTAATAATGTTTTAGGATTACCACCAGGTACTACAGGTGCGTCTATTTTAGAACAGGGAAAAAGTCAATTAGCATCTTTGTATCCTAAGGTTACACAAATAACAAAGGAAAAAATTAAAGAACTTGTTAGAATAGAAAATGGCTTTAAAGTTATAAGTAATAAACAAGAGTATACTGCTAAACGTGTTGTTATTGCTGTTGGTTATACCGATTTAATAACCATTAAAGGTTTAGAAAAATATATAGAGCCTCACCCCCGGGCTGCAACAGACAAAAATCGTATTTGGTTAAAAAATGTAGATCACGTTGTGGACAGCTGTTTGTATGTGGCAGGTACTCTGGCGGGGTGGCGCAGTCAATTTGCCATTGCATCTGGAAGTGGAGCGCAAGTAGCAACAGATATTCTAACAATCTGGAACGCTGGTAAACATACTAAAGTACACGATAAGATTTAATTTGTGTTATTACTAATTGTAATTAGCTTATTAATCATTAAATCATTTTTATTTAAAATTTCCTCTAGCGCACTTGGGTCGTATAATTGATTGGCTAGTGTTGCTTTAATATATGTTTTAACGTTTGCCTTGTACTTCGATAATTCTATTTTTGATGAGGTATGTTTGTTAAGATATTCTTGAAATTGATTTACTAATTTATCTTTTACTTGGTAGTTGTCTATAAAGTCTTGTCTTGATATGTTTTGGTAAACGAAACGATTTTTTTCTAAATTCTCGAATATAAAATACCTAATAAAACCACTTTGGTGTAAATAATTTAAAGTGTCTACATAATTGTTTGTAGTGTTTATAGGGACAAAAATATCTGGAATAATACCTCCGCCTCCATAAACGATTTTTCCGTTTGGCGTGGTAAATTTTAATGAATCCGATACTTGAATTTTCATAGAGTCTAACAGCTCCCCACTATTTAGCCTGCTAAAATATTCATCAAAATAATCTTTATTGCCTTTTTTATAATCGCGCTGTATGGAGCGACCAGTAGGGGTGTAGTAACGAGAAATTGTTAGCCTAACTACACTGCCATCGCCTAAGCTCATTTCGCGCTGTACAAGGCCTTTGCCATACGAGCGTCTTCCTATAATTGTTCCTTTGTCGTTATCTTGTAAAGCGCCTGCTACAATCTCGCTGGCTGATGCCGATTTTTCGTTTATTAAAACATATACTTTTTTGTTTTCAAAATCGCCAGTACTTGTTGCGTAGCTTTTTTGTATGGTGCCGTGTTTGTTTTTAGTAAATAGTAAAAGTGTTTGGTCTTCTAAAAACTCATCTAAAATTTGCTCTGCAATATGTAAAAAACCACCAGGATTATCTCTTAAATCTAAAGCTATTTCTGTAGCTCCTAGTTTTTGTAGTTTACTTAAACTTGTTTTAAATTCTTTATACGTAGACTCTGCAAAACGGTTTATTTTTATATACCCAAGTTTGTTAGTAAGCATGTAATTTGCGTCTACACTTGCAATGGGTATTTTAGATCTTTTTAGTGTGAAGTTTAAAAGACTGTCGTTAGATTTTCGGTATACTAATAAGTTAACTTTACTATTAAGAGGGCCTTTTAATTTTTTTATAATATCTGTGTTTTTTGTTTTTTTTCCGTAAAGGGTATCCTTGTTAGCTAGTAAAATACGATCTCCACTTTTTATTCCTGCATTATAGCTTGGGCCATCTTTTATGGGTCTAATAACAGCTATGCTATCTTTGTAAGTGTAAAAGCTAACGCCTATGCCTACAAAGTTTCCTTTCATGTTTTCTCTAGAACTTTTTAGGTCTTGTTGCGATATGTAAACCGAATGCGGGTCTAGATTAGAAAGGATTTTGTTTACTGCAACATCTACAATACTGTCTGTGTTTACTTGGTCTACATATTCAAAATCTATATAATCTATAAGTTTGTTTAACTTGTCTTTTTTACGGTTGTTAGATGAAGAGTTACTTGGGTTACTTGTAAAACGTAATTTGCTTCCAATAAGAATTCCAATGGCAAGTGCTGTGCCAATAAATAACGGAATATATTTTTTAGAGATAGACATTAAGCTTTTAAATCTTCTATTTGTTCTATGGTAATGCCTGCTTTTTCTAAAAATTTTAAACCAGAATCGTCTTTATAAGCTTCGTGGTATACTACTTTTACAATGCCTGCTTGATGTATTAATTTGCTACATTCTTTACAAGGCGATAGTGTAATGTATAATGTTGCCCCCTTGCAGGACTGTGTAGACGATGCTACTTTTAAAATAGCATTAGCTTCGGCATGTAAAACATACCATTTGGTGTAGCCTTCGTCGTCTTCGCAAAAATTTTCAAATCCAGATGGTGTGCCATTATAACCATCGGATATAATCATTCTGTCTTTTACAATAAGTGCTCCAACTTGTTTGCGTTTGCAATAAGATAATTTACCCCATTCTTTCGCAATTCTTAAATAAGCTTTGTCGTATTTAAGTTGTTTTTTTTTAGGCATTAAAAATGCATTTTAAGTTAAATCTATTTAAACACAGTAATGTTTAAGTGTGAAATATATAACGAATATACTTTGTTGTACATTTAATACCAACCTCTTGGATTAAAAAAATAGTGTTTTTATAATAAAAAAGGACTTCTAAGCAGCATAGGTATAGTTAAGCCAATAACTATGGCAGATACAACCATAATCCAATCGCGGTTAGAAAATCGAAATACTGTTTGTGTTATGTATCCTAAAAATAACACTAGAAACACAATTATAATTTGTGCAATTTCTATACCCAAACTAAATTCTAGTAGCAAAATAAATTTATTCTGTGTGTCGTCTGCAAATAGTTTAAATTCTCTTGCAAAACCTAACCCGTGTACAAGTCCAAAAAAAAGTGTTGTAGTAAATAAAACACCTGTGCGTATTTTTCTGGTAGTTTTTCCTGCGGTAAACACGTTAAATACAGCCATAATAAAAATGGTTACAGGAATTAAAAACTCTACTAGGTTACTATTTATACGTACTACATTATAACTCGCTAGTAGTAAAGATATACTATGTCCTATGGTAAACATCGATACGAGCATAAAAATACGCTTAGCATCTTTAAATAAATAAGGTAGTGTTAAAACAATAAGAAACAAAACATGGTCGTAAGCATTAATGTCTAAAACATGGTTTGTACCATATTCTACATTAAATAAAAAATTGTTAAGCATGCATGAACTATTAGCTGGGTTAGGCGTTGTATCAAATATACAATTAAAATATTTTAAGAAAAGAATAAATTAGTTAGTATATATTTGTGTAAAATTATAAAAGTATGCGTTTTAAATTTATTGTACTTATATGTTCTGTCACTCTTTTTTTTGGTTGTAACAAAACTAGAAAAGAAGAAGCTGTTTCCGTACAAACAAATAGCAATTCTAAAAGTAGCGTTTTAACCGTTACAGATATTAATAAGCAGCGCTATCGTGATTTTGAATTAGATGTTGCAGCTATTAAAATTATAGAAAACTGGAAGCCTTATAAAGAAATGGCATTAATAGTGAGCAATGTAAAACAAGCTAATTTTACCGATTTAACAGATAATACCGAAGTCTTACATGAACTAATTTCTAATTTAAGATACGATATCCCTTCAGCATTAAAGTCGTCGTCTATTCTTGCAAGAATTAAGGTTTTAGAAACTAAATTATTTAAGCTAGAAAGTCTTGTTAATTTAGACACAAAAACAAAAAAAAATTTGTTAATAGATGTTATATCTTTTTTAGAATCTTTTTCTAATTTGAATTTTCAGATAAATAAAAAATTAGAGCGCGATTCTCAAAATATTAGTAGACCACAATAATTATAATTTACATTTATTATTTTTTTGCAAAACACTCATTTTTAGGTTTTTTGTAAAATATTGGGTACCTTGTTTATCAACTAAAAATTAGATTAATATGGGTATCAAAAATTTTCAAGGAGCAAGAAAGCATCAAACAACAGAATCTAATAACACACTTTTAAAAGTAAGTGATTACATGACTAAGTCTTTAATAACCTTTAAAGAAACTCAATCTGTAGAAGATGTTATGCAAACATTAGTAGATAAGCGTATATCTGGAGGGCCTGTAGTTAACAATAGCAAAGCACTTATTGGTATGATTTCTGAGACCGACTGCATGAAGCAAATAAGCGAAAGTAGATACTATAATATGCCTATGGAAAACCAAACCATAGAAAAATACGTATGTAAAAATGTAGATACCATAGATGGTAATATGAACATTTTTGATGCGGCTACTAAGTTTATAGAAACTAAAAGAAGACGTTTTCCAGTACTTATAGATGGTGTTCTTGTAGGGCAAATCAGTCAGAGCGATGTACTTAAGGCGGCATTAATGTTCAATGGTCAAAATTGGTAATTGTAAAGCTATATTCTTACAAAAAAATTGTTTTTTTACATGGTTTTTAATTTAAACCTCTACAACACAGTAAACTAAATTTGTTTAAAATAATACTATGAAGAAAAAAAAACATTTTATAACTAAAGGTAAAACAATTCTATTTTTAAGTTTAGCATTACTTGCAAACCTAGCGCAAGCGCAACGTACTATTAATTGTGCCGACGACGATTGTTTGGAAGCGGCCTTACTTGATGCAAAACCAGGAGACGAGATTGTATTAAAGGCAGGCGTTACTTTTATTGGGGGTTCTAGGAGTGCAGCTGATAATTTTTCAGCATTTTGGTCTGACAAAGATGGTGAGCCAGGAAAACCAATTATTTTAAGAGGAGAGTCTAGCACCAATAAACCTACTATAAGTGCAAATAGGGACGGTTACTCTTGGTATGGTATCAACTTAACTGGTGACTATTGGGTAATGAAAGACTTTATAGTACGTAGAGTTAATAAAGGTATTGTTTTAGATGGTTCTAACAATTGTGAATTAATAGATCTAGAAGTTTTTGACATTGGACAAGAAGCCATTCACTTAAGAACTGGTTCTAGCAATAATTTAATTAAAGGTTGTTTAGTTAGAGATACAGGAAAACGATCTGAAAAAGATAAAGGATTTGGAGAAGGTATTTATGTAGGTTCTGATAGGAAAGCTCATGGTAATTTCGATCCAAATTGTAACAACAATATTATTGAAGATTGTGTATTAGGCCCAAACATTACTGCCGATACATTTGATATTAAAGAAGGAACAGAAGGTACTGTTATTCGTAATAACACATTCTTTGCTTCCGGTATTACAGGAGCAAATTCTGGAGATTCCTTTATAGATCTTAAAGGTACCTTTGGTTACGTTTATGGTAATACTTTTAATGTATTAGAAAATGCAGATGCTCTTAATGCTATTATTGATGTTAGTAATAGAACTTTTGGAGGCTATGATTATAAAACAGGTACACACAGTGCTATTTTTGAAAACACCATTAACTTATCTTCAGAAAAAGGAGATGTGCCAACAGCAAGAATTATATTAGATCCAGAAAAGCAACCTTTGCCATCAGATAATGTTCATGTTTGGGAGAACACAAGAAATTCTAGCAAAGCCGAAAATATTGATGCTTTAACATTAAGTATTGTAGAGACAGCTTGTCCAGAATGGAATGCATTTAGAACATGTAGTGGAGCTGTACTTAGTACTTTTGATGCCGAACTTAAAGCAGGGATTACAATGTATCCTAACCCTGTTAATGATGTCTTATATATTAAAGGAGATAAAGTTTCTAGCATAAACCAAGTTTATATTAATTCATTACATGGTAAAGAACTTTATAAGGCTGTAGCCGATAATTTAGATTTAGGTATAGATGTAAGTACACTTCCTAACGGATTATACATTATTACTTTAGTAACAGACGCTGGTTCTGTTTCAGAAAAGTTTATAAAAAATTAAAGTATTATTTTTATTAGTTTTTAAAAAGCATCTTAACTTTTGTTAAGGTGCTTTTTTTTATAGTAATTTAGGGTTTAAATCTGGCGCTTTGCTCTAGTTAGTAAATTAGAATCGTTAGTTATTAATAATTTTTCTTTTGCTGTGCCTGTTAGTGTAACCATTTTAGAGTACGAAAATTTTTTTGTTTTTTGATCTAAAGTTATCCAATTGGCAATGCCTTTT
>CALHCQ010000146.1 GCA_937936645.1 uncultured Algibacter sp. | reverse complement strand
TGCAGACGGCATCTCTATGATAATTAGACAAACCATTTTACAATTAAAAACTCCAGACGACATGCGTGGTCGTGTATCGTCTGTTAATTCTATGTTTGTAGGCTCTTCGAACGAGCTTGGTGCTTTTGAAAGTGGCTTAGCGGCCAAACTAATTGGCCCAGTAGCTGCTGTTATTTTTGGGGGCTCCATGACCCTGATTACGGTTTGTATAATTGGTATAAAAAACTCAACCTTAAGACACTTAGATTTAACAAAAGATATTGAGAGTGAAAATATGGTATAATCTAATTTATTTTATTAAAGCGATTTAAAAGAATACTAGAGAAAATTATATTATACATTTGTTTTCTATTTTAGAAAAATAAGATAATTCTCTTATAAAGAATATAAGGTTGTAAAATAAAAAAATACTACTTTAAAGACTTTAGTTATTATTATGTTGAATTTGTTATTTGAAATAGAGTTTAAAATCAAAAACACTTAAAGAAAAAAGGACGCTTAAGTGTTTTTAAACGGCCTCTTTTTTTATATTTCAAAATTTGATGTTAAACATCATCAAAATCTATAACTATAGTTGGTGTAGTAGGGTGTGCTTGGCAGGTTAAAACTAAACCTTCGGCAATTTCGCTTTCTGTTAATATGTTATTCTGTCTCATAGTCGCTTCGCCCTCTGTAACACGAGCTAAGCAGCTGCTACAAATACCACCTTGGCAGGAATATGGTGCATCCAAATCTTTGTCTAAAGCAGCTTCTAGAAGTGTTTGCTTTTGAGACATATCGAATGTTGTCGTTTCATCATCTACAATAACCGTAATTTTTGTTTCTCCGCTCGATGCTACTGTCGCTTCTGTTGTGTTTGCAGGCTTCGAGGCTTTAAACAGTTCGTAGTTAATAGCATCTTCACTTACATTGTTTTCTATAAGGGAGTCTTTAACCGTATGAATCATAGATTCTGGGCCACAAATGTAAAAAGCATCAAAAGCGATGTTAGCATGCTCGTTTAAAACATAGTTTACAGTGCTTTTTTCTATTCTGCCAAATATAGAATTGCTTTCATCTTTTTGACTGTATAGAAATTGTATAGAAAGACGTTCGTTGTATTTTTCTTTTAACTCTTTAAGCTCGCCTAAAAACATAGCGTCTTCTTGGGTTTTGTTTCCATATACCAAAACAACTTTGCTTTGTGTTTCGTCTTCTAGAGCACATTTTACAATGCTTAAAACAGGAGTAATTCCACTCCCGGCGGCAAAAGCAACGATATTTTTAGTTTTATTATTGGGTGTAAATGTAAAACGCCCTTTTGGAGCTGCAACTTCTATGGTGTCTCCTGTTTTTAAGTTTGCATTTGCGTAAGACGAGAATGTACCATCTTTAACCTCTTTAATAGCAACTTTAATTATGCCGCTATTAGGGGAAGAGCAAAGCGAATAGTCACGTCTTACTTCTTTATTGTTTATGGTTGTTTTTAAGGTAACGTATTGTCCAGCAGTAAAAATAAATGTGTCTTTTAAAGCTTGTGGTACATCGAAGCTTAGGCTTATGGCCTTTGCCGTTTCTTTGGTAATAGTGTTTATGGTTAGTTTATGAAATCCAGACATAAGTAAATATTTTTACAAAAATAGTAAAGACAGAATACTAAGCCTTATAATTAGGTAGAAATATGCCGTTAAAATATAGAGAGCTTGTCTTGGTGTTGTATTATTACAAAAATTAAGCAGGTAGTTTTTGTTAATTAATTATGGTGTATTTAATTTATAATCTTTGTCTGTTAAAGACTTTCTCTTTTAATTAGGGTTTTGTGTTTAGGGCATTTTGTCTTCTTAAATTTAACTTTTAATCAAAAAAGATGCTTATTTTTACCAGCACTAGTTATTAAAAAGTAAATATTAACTAGTGTAACATACTATAAATAAGAGTTTGTAGTTATTTACATATTACTAAACAACAAGGTATTGAGAGCGTCTTTAAAAATAATATTTGTATTTGTAGGTTTCCTTATTGCGATAACAAGTTGTTCTCGTAAAAAGGACAAGTTTATTAGTAGGAACTATCATGCTGTAACTACAGAGTTTAACACCTTGTACAATGGCTATTTGGCGCTAGAAAAAGGTAAAGAAAATCTTAACTCTAATTATTTTGACGATTATTGGAGCGTGCTACCAATAGAGCGTATGCAAATTAGCGATGAGGTCGTGTTGGCAAGTCAAACTAAAAATAAAGAGTTTACAGTAGCCGAAGAAAAAGCAGTTAAAGCCATACAAAAGCATAGCATGAATATTAATGGGCGCGAAAAAAACCCTCAAATAGACGAAGCTTATTTGTTGTTAGGTAAATCGCGTTATTTCGATCAGCGTTTTGTGCCAGCCTTAGAGTCTTTCAATTATATTTTATATAAATACCCAGCTAGCGATAAAATTAATCAAGCTAAAATATGGCGCGAAAAAACCCACATGCGTCTAGATAATAACGAACTTGCCATTAAAAATTTAAAACGCCTTTTATTTCAAGAAAATTTAAAAAATCAAGATTTAGCCGATGCAACATCTATATTAGCTCAGGCCTACATAAACACAAAATCTTTAGACAGTGCCATTACGCAATTAGAGATAGCAGCAAACGAAACTAAAAATAACGACGAGCGTGGTAGATATAGATTTATACAAGCACAGTTATATAATACACTTGGTAAAAAAGATAGTGCTAATTATGCTTTCGATAAAGTTATAGAGCTTAATAGACGAATACCACGTATTTATTTAATAAGTGCTTATGTAGAAAAAATTAAAAACTTTGATTATCAAAACGGTGATAAACAAGAATTACTTGAGCATTTAGAAAAATTAGAAGCTTACAGAGAAAACAGACCTTTTTTAGATAAGATATACCACCAAAAAGGGGAATATTACCTAACAAATAATCAAGACTCATCTGCGGTAGTTTATTATAATAAATCATTAAGAACAGGTTCTAGGGACGATGTTTTAATGGCAAGAAATTATGAGATTTTAGGGGATATGAATTTTGATGCCTCTGTTTATAATTTAGCAGGAAAATATTACGATAGTACTCTAACTCGATTACGAGAAAACTCTAAGCCATATCGTGTTATAAAAAAGAAACGAGACAATTTAGACGATGTTATCTTGTACGAGGCTAAGGCAAAAGTTAACGATAGTATTTTAAAACTTGTCAACCTGTCTAAGCCAGAGCGATTAGCTTATTTTGAAACTTATGTTAACGAACTAAAGAAAAAAGCAGAAGCTGAAGCAAAACAACAAAAAATAGCCGCTTTAAATAACGGTTTAGCTACTGTAAATAATAATTTAGGAGGTTCTAATATTGTAAGACAAGCTGGTGCAAACGGTAAAAAGTCTGTTTTCTATTTTTATAATACAACAACGGCCTCTTACGGAAAAAATGAATTTGTAAAAGTTTGGGGAGACAGAAAACTAGAAGATAATTGGAGGTGGTCCATAAAGAGAAATACAACTTCTAATACAGCAGCTGGAGTAGCATTAACAAAAGAAGACATTACTAAAAACAACGAATTATTAGACCCTGAGTTTTATATTTCTAAAATACCAACACAAAAAACGGTAATAGATAGTATTGTAAAAGACAATAATTACGCTTATTACCAATTAGGTTTAATTTATAAAGAAAAATTTAAAGAGTATCAGTTGGCTGAAGATAAGTTTGAAAGCTTATTAAATAATACTAACGATGAGCGTTTAATACTTCCAGCAAAATACAATTTATATAAAATACATGAGTTACTTGGGCGAAGTAATAAAGCTGTAACAGTAAAAACAGATATTATAAAAACCTACCCAGAGTCTAGATATGCTTCTATTTTAAAAAATCCAGATTTAGTCGGCGCTAAAGACAATAATAGCCCTGTTAGTTTATACGAAAAAGTATATAAGCTTCATCAAGAGCAAAAATATGGTCAAGTTATAGACGCCTGTGCTAAATATATAGTTGATTTTGATGGCGATCCTATAGCTCCTAAATTTGAGCTTTTAAAAGCAACAGCCTTAGGGCGTTTAAAAGGTTTCGAAGCCTATAAAAAAGCAGTTAAGAGTGTGTCTTTAACTTACGCTAACACCCCAGAAGGGCAAGAAGCACAGCGTATAAGTAACAATGTGTTGCCTAGGTTAGAAAATAAAACTTTTGTATCAGACAGTTTGTCCGACAGCTTTAAAGTAATTTATAGATTTAAAAATACAGAAACAACAAGACGATTAGCATTTAAAAAAGCTTTAGATTCTGTATTGCCTTTAGCAAAATATTATAAGCTAAAAAACTCTGTAGACGTGTACAATGAAAACGAAACATTTGTTGTTGTTCATGGTTTAAAAGACGGCAAGGTAGCTAAGGTGTTTTATCAACTGTTTAAAGACAAGGAGCAGAAAAAAATTAATGAACCTTACTTTGCTATCTCATCACCAAATTATAAAGTGATACAAATTCATAAAAACTTAGACGAATACTTAAATAAAGAAAATAAATAGATTATGTTCTCTGATAATAAAAAAGACAAAAACATGGTTGAAGGTAATGCTGGTCAAAACTTTATAGCACAAGGCACAAAAATTACTGGTAATTTTAATAGCGAGAGTGGTTTTAGAATAGAAGGAGTTATAGAGGGCGACATAAAAACCCCTGGTAAAGTTGTGGTAGGAAAAACAGGGAGTGTAAAAGGTACATTACAAGGTACAGATGCTTATTTTGAAGGGCGTTTTTCTGGTAATTTACAATTGTCAGGAACGTTAACCTTAAAATCGTCGGCAGTTATAGAAGGCGATGTTGTAGCGGCTAAATTGGCTGTAGAACCAGGCGCAACATTTAATGTAACCTGTAATATGAATAACGGTATGAAAACCGAAGGCAATGTACATGCAAAAAAAACCAAGTCAGGACAAAAAAATTAATCCATACATACGGTTTTCGTCTATAGCTATTCAAATGGGCTTAACTATTTATTTAGGGAGTTTGTTAGGAGCTTGGCTGGATGTTAAATTTCAAAACGAAAATCAATTATACTACAAAATTGTATCTTTAATAGCTGTTTTCTTGGCTATATTTTCTGTTATTATACAGGTTATAAAAATAACAAATAAAAATTCGTAATGGTAAAACGTATACTAAAAGTATTAGCGTTAATTACAGCTCTTTTTGCTGTAGCATATAGTATTCATAATTTAAGCATAACACAAACATTATCTTTTTCTTTACTGGGTGTTTATTTGTTTCATGCTATCGGGGCTTTTTTAGTTTACGTGGTGGTCGAGTTTGTGTCAGACCACTTACCATCTCAAGCAGGTTATGCTTATTTAATGATGATGTTTTTTAAAATGGGAGCCTTTTTACTTATTTTTCAATCGAACATTTTTGCAAACGAAAATTTATTGCAAGTAGAACGTATTGCTTTGGTGGTTCCATTATTACTGTTTTTAATGCTAGAAGCTGCTACTGTAGGACTTCTATTAAATAGTAAATAAGGTTTTTACAAACGATTCTTTCAATTATTTTTTGTTGGTAATATTAAAAACTAAGTAAAAAACAGTTTGCAGTTTTGAATTATTGTGTACCTTTGCACAAAATTTAGAGAGCATAAATTTCATTATATAGTATAACACACAATGATGGCAAAACAATCTATCAAGTTTATAGTAGTATTTTTATTAGTTTTAGTTTCTTTTAAAAGCTTTGCCGATGGTGGTTCTTCCCATCATGAAAAAGGTAATGTTATAGATACGCCACAAGAAATCAAAGATCATATTAAGCATCACCTAAAAGATTCTCACGATTTTCATTTATTTTCAGACAATGCTGCAGGAAAGCATTATGGTTTTTCGTTACCGGTAATTGTATGGACAAGTAAAGGTTTAAAAACATTTATGTCATCGGCTTTTCATCACGACGATGCGGGTCATGTTGTTGTAGATAAAGGCGATGTTAAGTTAACTAAAATACATAGTAAAATTTACGAATTAAATGCTGGGGCAACTGCTGTAACATTTGATGATAAGCATCACGCTACAAACGCACACAAAGTTTTAGATTTTTCTATTACAAAAAGTGTTGTAGGTATGCTATTAGCAGGTGTGTTAATGTTTTTAGGTTTTGTGACTTTAGCAAAAGGATACAAAAAAGGTCCTATCCCTACAGGTATTGGTCGTTTATTAGAGCCGCTAGTAATTTATGTGCGCGACGATATTGCTAGACCAAATATTGGCGAAAAGAAATACAGAAAGTTTATGGGTTTCCTATTAACCGTATTTTTCTTTATATGGATATTAAACTTACTAGGTTTAACACCGTTAGGTTTTAACGTAACAGGGCAAATAGCCGTTACTGCTTGTTTAGCGATATTTACAGTCGTTATATATTTATTTAGTGGTAGTAAAGATTTTTGGGCTCACACACTTTGGATGCCAGGTGTGCCAGTTATTTTAAGACCCGTATTGGCTGTTATAGAATTGGTTGGTTTTTTACTAATTAAACCATTCTCCTTATTGGTTCGTTTATTTGCAAACATGACTGCAGGTCACTTTGTGGTAATGAGCTTAATAGCATTAACAATAACATTAAAAGAATCTTTTGGTGCCGTAGGCTCTACAGGGATGTCTTTAGTATTGGCATTATTTATTTCTGTTATAGAAGTTTTAGTGGCATTTTTACAAGCGTTTATTTTTACGATGTTATCATCGTTATTTATAGGGATGGCTGTTGAAGAACATGATCATCATTAATAAGAATTTGTTTAATTAATTATATTTAAAATCAATTATTATGGTAATTCCAAATTTAGTAGGAGCAGGATTAATCGTTCTTGGTGGTGGTTTAGGTTTAGGTCAAATTGGTGGTAAAGCAATGGAAAGTATTGCTCGTCAACCAGAAGCGGCTGGAAAAATCCAAACTGCGATGATCATCATTGGAGCCTTATTAGAAGGTTTAGCATTCGGTGCTTTAATCTTAGGATCTTAAGCGATTAAGATTGTTCTAAAAGAAAAAAACAGTTTTTCTACAACGGTTGGTTGTAGAAAACTGTTTTAAATTAAACAAAATAATAAAGTAACTTAATTTACAGTTAGATATGGAAATGTTATTAAACGACTTTTCTCCAGGATTATTTATCATGCAAGCCGTGATATTAGTGATCTTAATATTTTTAATGGCAAAATTTGCTTGGAGACCTATTTTAAATTCACTTAGTGAAAGAGAAAGTGGTATAGAGGATGCTCTAAAAGCTGCAGAAAAAGCTAAGATAGATATGGAGAACCTACAAGCTAATAACGCTAAATTATTACAAGAAGCTAGAACAGAACGCGAAGAGATGTTAAAAGAAGCTCGCGAAATGAAAACCAAACTTGTAGAAGATGCGAAAACAGAAGCTAACGAAACAGCTGCTAACATGATAGCGCAAGCGCAAGCAGCTATAGAAGGCGAAAAGAAAGCTGCGATAGCAGATTTAAAAGCACAAGTATCTAACCTATCTATAGATATTGCAGAAAAAGTTATTCGTACCGAATTATCTAATAAAGACAAACAAGTTGCCTTGGTAGAGTCTATGTTAGGAGAAGCAACATTAAATTAATTTAGATATGGCAGGAGCAAGAGCAGCAATACGTTACGCAAAAGCAATTTTAAGTTTAGCTAAAGATCAAAATACAGCAGATGCTGTTAATAACGATATGAAAGCTATTGCAAAAACAATATCGCAAAGTAAAGATTTAAGCGATATGCTTAAAAGCCCTGTTGTTAGTGCAGCAATTAAAAAATCTGTAATACTAGAAGTCTTTAAAGATGCTAGTAAAGAAAGTTTAAATTTAATTGATACCTTAGTAGCTAATAAAAGAATAGATATTTTAGGTGATGTCGCTGTAAAATACACTCAATTATTAGACCAATCTAATGGCGTAGAAGTAGCCACTGTAACAACGGCAGTAGCACTTACAGATGCATTAAAAACAAAGGTTCTAGAAAAAGCAAAAGATCTTACCGGTAAAAACGTTGAGGTTAAAAATATAATAGATGAAAACATTATTGGTGGTTTCATTTTAAGAATAGGAGATGTGCAGTATAACGCAAGTATTGCAAATCAACTAAACAAATTAAAACAAGAGTTTACATTAAATTAAAAAGTATTAATTATTGTATATGCAATAGTTAATGTCTAATATCTAATATAAAAAAGATGGCAGAAGTAAAACCAGCTGAAATATCAGCAATCTTAAAACAACAACTTTCGGGTTTTGAAGCAAGTGCTTCTCTAGACGAGGTAGGAACTGTATTAACTGTAGGAGATGGTATTGTACGTGCTTACGGATTAGCTAATGCTCAATACGGAGAGTTAGTAGAATTCGAAGGTGGTTTAGAAGGTATTGTACTTAACCTAGAAGAAGACAATATTGGTATTGTATTACTAGGTGGATCTGTAGGTGTAAAAGAAGGATCTACAGTAAAACGTACCTCTCGTATTGCATCTATTAATGTAGGTGAAGGTATTGTAGGACGTGTTGTTGATACTTTAGGTAACCCAATAGACGGAAAAGGACCTATTGCTGGTAAAACTTACGAAATGCCTCTAGAGCGTAAAGCGCCTGGTGTTATATACAGAGAGCCCGTAACAGAACCATTACAAACAGGTATTAAAGCGATAGATGCTATGATACCAGTTGGTAGAGGGCAGCGTGAGCTTGTTATTGGTGACCGTCAAACAGGTAAAACAGCCGTTTGTATTGATGCTATTTTAAATCAAAAAGAATTTTACGATGCAGGCGAGCCTGTATATTGTATATATGTAGCTGTAGGGCAAAAAGCATCTACAGTAGCTTTAATTGCTAAAACATTAGAAGAAAAAGGCGCTTTAGCTTATACAACTATTGTTGCAGCAAATGCATCAGACCCTGCAGCAATGCAAGTTTATGCACCAATGACTGGAGCATCTATAGGAGAATATTTTAGAGATACTGGTAGACCAGCTTTAATTGTATTTGATGATTTATCAAAACAAGCCGTTGCTTACCGTGAGGTATCTTTATTATTAAGACGTCCACCAGGACGTGAGGCATACCCTGGTGATGTATTTTACTTACACTCTAGATTATTAGAGCGTTCTGCTAAAATAATTAACAACGATGCTATTGCAAAAGAAATGAACGATTTACCAGATTCATTAAAGCCAATAGTAAAAGGTGGTGGTTCTTTAACAGCATTACCAATTATAGAAACACAAGCAGGCGATGTATCTGCATACATACCTACTAACGTAATTTCTATTACAGATGGACAAATTTTCTTAGACGGAGACTTATTTAACTCTGGTGTACGTCCAGCAATTAACGTAGGTATATCTGTATCTCGTGTTGGTGGTAACGCACAAATAAAATCTATGAAAAAAGTATCTGGTACTTTAAAACTAGACCAAGCTCAATACCGCGAATTAGAAGCTTTCGCTAAGTTTGGATCTGATTTAGATGCAGTTACTTTAAATGTTATTGAAAAAGGTAAGCGTAACGTAGAGATTTTAAAACAAGCACAAAACGATCCTTTTAAAGTAGAAGACCAAGTGGCTATTATTTATGCAGGTTCTAAAAACTTATTAAAAGATGTTCCTGTAGAGAAAGTTAAAGAATTCGAGATCGATTTTATTGAGTTCTTAAGAGCAAAGCATGAAGGTGTTTTAAGTACTTTAAAAGCAGGAAAATTAACTGATGAAGTTACAGATACATTAATTACTGTAGCAAAAGATTTATCGGCTAAATATAAAGCATAATACTTTTTTAAATGCCTCTATATTATTTAGAGGCATTTAAAACATAGTTCAATTTTAACTAATCAATTCCTTTCAATATAGAGAAAGGTAAGATGACGATATTATGGCGAATCTAAAAGAAATACGTAACAGAATCTCTTCTGTATCTTCAACCATGCAAATAACAAGTGCCATGAAAATGGTATCTGCTGCAAAGTTAAAGAAAGCGCAAGATGCTATTACAGCAATGCGCCCTTACGCAGATAAGCTTACAGAACTTTTACAAAGTTTAAGTGCAACACTAGATGCAGATTCTGGAAGTAAATATGCAGAACAACGCGAGGTTAATAATGTATTAATAGTATCTATAACGTCTAACAGGGGTTTGTGTGGCGCTTTTAATTCTAACATTATTAAGCAAACACAACACTTAATTAGTAATGTGTATAGCGACAAAAAGGTGTCTGTAATTGCAATTGGTAAAAAATCTAACGATGCTTTCGAAAAGAAAGATATTGTTATAGATAATAAAAGTGATATTTACGACGATTTAACGTTCGACAATGTAGCTGTTATTGCAGAGTCTTTAATGGAGAAATTTATAAAAGGTGATTTCGATAAAATAGAAATTGTTTACAATAAGTTTAAAAATGCGGCAACGCAATTAGTTATTACAGAACAGTTTTTACCTATATTACCCATAGAGACTAGTAATGATAATGCAGCTGCTACAGATTATACTTTCGAGCCATCTAAAGTAGAAATCGTAGAAGAGCTTATCCCTAAGTCGTTAAAAACACAATTGTATAAAGGTATAAGAGACTCTTTTGCCAGTGAGCACGGTGCACGTATGACAGCAATGCATAAAGCAACCGATAATGCTACCGAGTTAAGAGATCAACTTAAATTAACGTATAATAAAGCACGTCAAGCTGCAATTACTAACGAGATTTTAGAAATTGTTGGTGGTGCAGAGGCTTTAAACAATTAAAGCACATTATATTTACAGTATAAAAAAAAGCATCGTGAAAACGATGCTTTTTTTATGCTAATTTTTAGTTATTTAATGTTGCTAATCGCGCTACATATTTTCCTAAAACATCAAATTCTAAATTTACAACGGTGCCCTCTTTAAAGGTATTAAAATTAGTATGCTCGTAGGTATAAGGTATAATAGCTACACTAAAGCTATCTTTTTTAGAATTTATAACGGTTAAACTTGTTCCGTTTACGGTTATAGATCCTTTTTCTATAGTTATATTGCTTTGTGTAGAATCGTAGCTAAAGTTAAACACCCAACTACCATTTTCGTTTTTAACCCCTGTACAGGTGCCTGTTTGGTCTACATGGCCTTGCACAATGTGGCCATCTAAACGGTCGCCTAATTTCATGGCGCGTTCTAAATTTACTTTATCGCCAACTTTTAAGTTTCCTATATTGGTTTTGTCTAAAGTTTCTTTTATGGCTGTTACTGTATATTCATCATCTTTAATAGATACAACCGTTAGGCAAACGCCATTGTGCGCAACACTTTGATCTATTTTTAATTCTTGCGTCATATTACTTTTTACAGAAATATGCAGGTTATTTAATTCTGTTTTTAGATTAGAAATAACACCAATTTCTTCAATAATTCCAGTAAACATATAATTATGTGTTTATTTAGTTAAATTTGTATCAAAATTACAAACAAAAGTTATCATTCTTAATGAAGAAAGCAGAAAATATAATAGTTGGTATATCCATAGGTGATTTAAATGGCATTGGTGCAGAAATCGTTTTAAAAACTTTTGAAGATCTTAGAATGATGGATTTTTGCACGCCTGTAATTTTTGCGTCTATTAAAACCATGGCTTATTTTAAAAACCATTTTAAATCTAGCATTAATTTTCATAGCATTAACGACTTAGGCCATATAACGGCAGGTAAAGTAAATGTATTTAATGTCTGGAAAGAAGCTGTTAGTATTAATTTTGGACAAGAAGATTTAAAAATTGGCGCCTATGCTATTAAATCGTTACAAGCAGCTACAAAGGCCTTAAAAGAATCACAGATTGATGTTTTAGTTACAGCACCTATTAATAAACACAACATCCAATCGGATACCTTTAACTTCCCGGGTCACACCGATTATTTAGCACAAGAACTAGAAGGTAATAGTTTAATGTTTATGGTAAATAATAATTTACGCGTAGGTT
The DNA here is from genome assembly GCA_937936645.1 of uncultured Algibacter sp. Taxonomy (GTDB): domain Bacteria; phylum Bacteroidota; class Bacteroidia; order Flavobacteriales; family Flavobacteriaceae; genus Postechiella. The sequence continues at coordinate 5,122 of CALHCQ010000146.1, read as the reverse complement.
TATTAACAGACCATGTACCGGTTAAAGATGTGGTTACCCATATTACAGAAGCATTAATAACAGAGAAAATTGAAACGGTTTACCAAGCTTTAAAACAAGACTTTAATATTGTTAAGCCTAAAATAGCTGTATTGGGCATTAACCCACATACAGGCGATAATGGTGTTATTGGTAAAGAAGACGACGCTGTTATGCGCCCAACATTGCAAAAAATTAAAGACACCGGTAAACTTGTTTATGGCCCTTATGCTGCCGATAGTTTTTTTGGTTCTAATAACTATAAAAATTTCGATGCTATTATAGCATCATATCACGATCAAGGTTTAATACCATTTAAAACATTGTCCTTTGGCGAAGGTGTAAATTATACGGCAGGACTTAATAAAATACGCACATCTCCCGATCATGGAACAGCCTATGAAATAGCTGGTAAAGGGACCGCCGATGCTAATTCTTTTAAAGAAGCTGTTTTTACAGCCATACAAATCTTTAAAAATAGAATTGATTATAAGGAGATTACATCAAACCCTTTAAAAAAAGCACCAAGAAACCCAAGGAAACCCATAAAAAGAGATCATAAATAAATTTTAAACACAAAAAAACTAAAGATATAAACAAAAAAATGTTTATAAGTAGTTTACTGTAAATAAAAAGTTATATATTTGCAGGCTCAAAATAGATTTGATAATGAAGCCATTAAAAGAGTTTACAATACCATTTGTTGGGTTAAAACTAGGTAAGCATCAATTTGATTTTGATATAGATAAGACGTTTTTTGAACATTTTGAGTACGACGAGTTTAACAGTGCAAATGTTAAAGTAGATTTAGATTTAGAAAAAAAATCGACACTACTAGAATTGCATTTTAAAATATCGGGGCATGTTAATGTAAATTGCGATTTAACCAACGAGCCATACAACGAGGCTATAACAAACACCTTTAATCTTGTTGTTAACTTTGGTGAAACGTATAATGACGAGAATATAGATATTCTAATAGTACCTCATGGTACGTACGAAATCAATATTCAACAGTATATTTACGAACTTGTTGTTTTAGCAGTACCAATAAAACGTGTACACCCTGGTGTAGAAGACGGGACCTTAGATTCTGATATACTTGATAAGTTACAAGATTTAAGTCCTAAAATAAAAGAAAATAAAGAGAAAGAAGAGGATATTGATCCTCGCTGGAATACATTAAAGAAACTATTAACGGATAAATAACTATAAAAAATGGCACATCCTAAGAGAAAAATCTCGAAAACAAGAAGAGATAAGAGAAGAACACATTACAAAGCAACTGCGCCACAGATTGCTACTTGCCCAACAACAGGTGAGCCGCACTTATACCATAGAGCACACTGGCATGAAGGTAAACTATATTACAGAGGTCAAGTATTAATTGACAACTCTGAAGTAGCAGAAAACTTAGCATAATTAAATATGCATTAATATAAAAAAAACGCTCATTTTTGAGCGTTTTTTTTGTTATAAATTTTTATAGAAAATAAAAACGACTTAATTTGCGCGTTATTAATCGAAAAAGTGATTTTTCGGCAAATTTTGATCATTTTCGTCTTTTTTAGCGTTATTTTGGTCAAATTAACTATAGATTTATGAGTAAAATTTCAGCAGCAATTACAGCTGTAGGTGCATATGTACCAGAATATGTATTGACCAATCAAATTCTTGAGACTATGGTTGATACTAACGACGAGTGGATTACATCCCGCACAGGAATTAAGGAACGTAGAATTCTTAAGGACGAAGGTAAGGGAACTTCATATCTAGCTATAAAAGCAGCCCAAGATCTTATAAACAAAAAAGGAATAGATCCTAAAGACATCGAATTGGTTATTGTAGCAACTGCTACGCCAGACATGAAAGCAGCCTCTACGGCTTCTTATACAGCCACAGAAATTGGCGCTGTTAATGCTTTTTCTTTCGATATGGATGCAGCATGCTCTAGTTTCTTATTTGGAATGTCTGTAGCAGCAAGTTATATAGAATCTGGGCGTTACAAAAATGTACTTTTAATAGGTGCCGATAAAATGTCGTCTATTATAAATTATAAAGACCGAGCAACTTGTATTATATTTGGCGATGGTGCTGGAGCCGTTTTATTCGAAGGTAACAACGAAGGCTTAGGCTTACAAGACGAATATTTAAGAAGCGACGGTACAGGAAGAGATTTTCTTCAAGCAACATACGGTGGTTCATCTTATAAGTTAACTCCAGAAATTATGGAGCAAGGTGGGCAATACGCTTTTCAAGAAGGACGTACAGTGTTTAAAAATGCTGTTTCTAGTATGGCCGATGCAGCACAAAAAGTTATAGAACGCAATAATTTAACTACCGATACTGTAGATTGGTTTGCAGCACACCAAGCAAACAAGCGTATATTAGACGCCACAGGAAACAGAGTAGGTTTAGCACCTGAAAAGGTGATGATGAATATAGAAAAATATGGAAATACCACATCGGCAACACTTCCATTATTAATTAACGATTACGAATCTAAGCTTAAAAAAGGCGACAATGTTATTTTTGCAGCTTTTGGAGGCGGATTCAACTGGGGCTCAATTTATTTAAAATGGGCATATTAACAATACACTAACCAACCATTAATAAGTTTAAATTATGGATATTAAAGAGATTCAAAACTTAATCAAGTTTGTTGCAAAATCTGGAGCAAGCGAGGTCAAATTGGAGATGGATGATATTAAAATCACCATAAAAACAGGCTCAGAGTCAGACACAACAATAGTACACCAAATACCTGCGGCACAAATGCCAATAGCAGCCGCTCCTGTAGCAGCACCTGCACCTGCCGTAGCTTCTCCTGCAGCAGCAGCGCCAGCAGCAACCGAAGATTCTAAATACATTACAATTAAGTCGCCTATTATAGGAACTTTTTATAGAAAACCTGCACCAGACAAGCCTTTATTTGTAGAGGTAGGACAAACTATAGCAGAGGGTGATGTACTTTGTGTTATAGAAGCTATGAAACTATTTAACGAAATAGAATCTGAAGTATCTGGAAAAATAGTAAAAATATTAGTAGACGATTCTTCTCCTGTAGAATTCGATCAACCATTATTTTTAGTAGATCCGTCTTAACTTTTAAAGTTATTAGTGTCTAGTAATAAAAATTACACATAGCATTAATAAACCCTAATTTAGTTAACTTATAAAGTTATGTTTAAAAAAGTATTAATAGCCAATAGAGGGGAAATAGCATTACGTGTTATTAGAACCTGTAAAGAAATGGGCATAAAAACAGTAGCTGTTTACTCCACTGCAGATGCCGACAGTTTGCATGTTAAGTTTGCCGACGAAGCAGTGTGTATTGGTCCTGCTCCAAGTAGTGAATCTTACTTAAAAATGTCTAATGTTATAGCTGCAGCAGAAATTACTAATGCCGATGCTATACACCCAGGATATGGTTTTTTATCAGAAAACGCAAAGTTTTCTAAAATATGTGAAGAACATGGTATCAAATTCATAGGGGCGTCTGCCGATATGATTGATAGAATGGGAGACAAAGCAAACGCTAAAGAAACCATGAAAGCTGCTGGTGTACCTTGTGTACCAGGTAGTGATGGTGTTATTAGCGATTTTGACGAGTGTATAAAATTAGCTGATGAAACAGGATATCCTGTTATGCTTAAAGCCTCTGCCGGTGGCGGTGGTAAAGGTATGCGTGGCGTTTTTAAACCAGAAGATCTTAGAGATGCATGGGACTCTGCAAGACAAGAGTCTAAAGCTGCTTTTGGTAACGACGATATGTATATGGAAAAGCTTATAGAAGAGCCAAGACATATAGAAATACAAATTATTGGAGATGCTACAGGTAAGGCATGTCACTTATCAGAAAGAGACTGTTCTGTACAACGCCGTCATCAAAAATTAACAGAGGAGGTACCATCGCCTTTCATGACCGACGAGCTTCGTAAAAATATGGGTGAAGCTGCCGTAAAAGCAGCCGAATTTATTAAATATGAAGGTGCTGGAACTGTTGAGTTTTTAGTAGATAAGCATAGAAATTTCTACTTCATGGAAATGAATACGCGAATTCAAGTAGAGCATCCAATTACAGAGCAAGTTATAGATTTCGATTTAATTAGAGAGCAAATTTTAGTAGCAGCAGGAGTGCCAATTTCTGGTAAAAACTACGATCCAAAATTACACTCTATAGAATGCAGAATAAATGCCGAAGATCCTTTTAATGATTTTAGACCATCTCCAGGCAAAATTACAACATTACATGCTCCAGGAGGACACGGTGTGCGTTTAGATACACATGTTTATGCAGGTTATTCTATACCGCCTAACTACGATTCTATGATTGCTAAGTTAATAACAACCGCACAAACTAGAGAGGAAGCCATTAATAAAATGAAGCGTGCTCTAGACGAATTTGTTATAGAAGGCATTAAAACTACAATACCTTTCCATAGACAGTTAATGGATCATCCAGATTATATATCTGGTAACTATACTACGAAGTTCATGGAAGATTTTGAAATGAAAGCCCTTAAATAATATAAAAACTCCGAAAAAAATATTTTTTCGGAGTTTTTTTTGATAACTATTTTTAGCAGTCATATATTTATAAAATGCAAGATAGCCAACCACTTAAAAACGCCTTGTTTAATGCATGTTTAGAGTTTGTAGATTCTAGATTAAACGCCATAACACACACTATTAACGAAATACAGGTTTCGTTAACCAGCGAGACCAAAAGTAGTGCTGGCGACAAGCACGAAACAGGTCGTGCCATGTTGCAATTGGAACGCGAAAAAGCAGGAAACCAATTAGCTGAAATAAAAAAGACTAAAGAAATTCTATTTAAAATAGATGTGTCAAAATCGATAAATCAAGTAGGTTTAGGTAGTGTTATATATACCAATAAAGCCAACTATTTTATAGCAATAAGTGCAGGCGAATTAACGGTAAATAATACGAAATTCTATGCTATATCTGCCCAAACACCTATTGGTAAATTGCTTATGGGTAAAGCGGTTAATTCTAAAATTAAGTTTAGGGACGATGTATTTATTCTAGAAAAAATATTTTAAAAAAATGCGTTTTGAATGCTGTAACATAACACAATTAT
>CALHCQ010000145.1 GCA_937936645.1 uncultured Algibacter sp. | reverse complement strand
ATGAATTAATTGTTGTACTAAGCCTTGTTTTTCGAAACGAAATAACGCTGTACCGTTTTCTATAATAGCCCTGCCATAAAGTACTTTTTTTATAGCGTTGCTATTGTTAAAATGAAAATTAGTAACCGGTAAATGATGCCTACAATGCGTACAAATAAAGTTTTCGTTATCGCTTAAAAACCGAAGGCATGCATAACAAACCTCTGGAAAGAATAAATTAATTAATAGTTTAAGCATAACTATTCCTGTTTTTTAACCGTGCATAGGTAAACTTAAATAAAAAAGATAGAAATTACTATAGATTTTTAATAAACAACTCCTGTAGTTTAAAATCGCTTTTTTATTTTTGCAGCATGGCAAATCAAGATGATAAATTTAAAAAGGTAATATCGCACGCAAAAGAGTACGGTTATGTTTTTCAAAGTAGTGAAATATACGACGGTTTAAGTGCGGTTTATGACTATGCACAAAATGGTGCAGAGTTAAAAAAGAATATACGAGACTATTGGTGGAAAGCCATGGTACAAATGAACGAGAATATTGTGGGTATAGATGCTGCAATATTTATGCACCCCACGACATGGAAAGCTTCGGGGCATGTAGATGCTTTTAACGATCCTTTAATAGATAACAAAGACTCTAAAAAACGCTATAGAGCCGATGTTTTAATCGAGGATTATTGTGCTAAAATAGAAGCTAAAATAGAAAAAGAAGTAAAAAAGGCAGCCAAACGTTTTGGAGATTCATTTAACAAAGAAGAATTTGTATCTACCAATGGGCGTGTCGTTGCTTACCAAGAGAAAATTAACAGTATTCTGGCTAGAATGGGGCAGTCTCTTGAAAAAGAAGATTTAGCCGATGTTAAAGCGCTTATAGAAGAGTTAGATATCGCCGACCCATTAACTGGTAGTAAAAACTGGACCGATGTTAAACAGTTTAATTTAATGTTTGGTACCAAGCTAGGGGCATCTGCAGATACAGCTATGGATTTGTATTTACGTCCAGAAACGGCACAAGGTATATTTGTTAACTTTTTAAATGTGCAGAAAACAGGACGTATGAAAATACCTTTTGGTATTGCACAAACAGGTAAAGCTTTTAGAAATGAAATTGTAGCACGACAATTTATTTTTAGAATGCGTGAGTTTGAGCAAATGGAAATGCAATTTTTTATTAAGCCTGGCACACAACAAGAGTGGTACAAGCACTGGAAAGAAACACGATTAAAGTGGCACTTGTCTTTAGGCATGGGAGCCGATAATTACCGTTTTCATGACCATGAGAAATTAGCACACTATGCTGATGCTGCAGCAGATATAGAATTTAAGTTTCCGTTTGGTTTTAAAGAATTAGAAGGGATACACTCTAGAACCGATTTTGATTTAAAGGCACACGAAGAATTTTCTGGAAAGAAATTACAGTATTTCGATCATGAGGAAAATAAAAGCTATGTACCTTACGTGCTAGAAACCTCTATTGGTTTAGATAGAATGTTTTTGGCCGTATTCTCTAACGCATTACAAGAAGAAGATTTAGGCGATGGTAAAACCCGTACGGTTTTAAAATTACCATCGGTTTTAGCACCTACAAAAGCCGCTGTTTTACCATTGGTAAAGAAAGATGGTTTGCCAGAGGTTGCACGTAAAATTGTAGATGATTTAAAATGGGATTTTAATGTGGCTTATGATGAGAAAGATGCTGTTGGTAGACGCTATAGAAGACAAGATGCTAATGGAACCCCGTTTTGTATTACTGTAGATCATGATACTTTAAACGATAATACGGTAACTATTAGACATAGAGATTCTATGAAACAAGAACGTGTTAATATTGACGATTTAAAAGCAATTATTAAACAAGATGTTGATGTGCGTACTTGGTTAATGAAAATGAAATAATTTTTACATTACAACATAAAAAAAGGGTCATGTGTTTTAACACATGACCCTTTTTTGTTTTTTGCATTAGGGATTGCAATGAAAAGCCCACAGCGAGGCACGAGCGCGGACTTGTAATGTAAAGCCCGACCCTTTTCGGGTAATGCCCTAATTTTTATATTAATTTTGTGTTTTCGGTAAATGTAATGCCGTAGCTTTTTAAGGCTTCTAATACGGGCATATATATTTGTTTGCTGGTTGGTATTTGCACACCTGCTGTTGTTATTTTTTTATTTAAAATGGCTAGGGCGGCCATACCAAGTGGTAATCCTACTGTTTTTGCCATAGCGGTATAGATGTTGTCTTGGCCATAGGTTATAAGGGTTGCTGTTTTTAGATGCTCTTTTTGGTTTATGGTGTAGCCAAAAACATGGTGCATAATAATCATGTCTTTATCGGTGGGTTTTAACGACCAGCTTTGTTTTAATATATGTTCTAGAATTTGTGCGGGTGTTGCTTGTGCTAATGTTATTTTTTTAGTGTTGCTAAAAAGGTTAAGAGCGTTTAGTTTTTGCCATATAGGGTGCTCTTGACTTATATTTAATAGTATTTGTAGCTTTTTTGATGTGTTTAGTTGGTCTTGCTGAGGTAGAAACAGGTTGGTGAAACTTTGATAGCTCATGTTTTTGCAGTCTATGGTATAACTGTCGTCGGTCATGCCTAAGTAAACAAAGGCGTGCCAAGCTTCGCAAAAGCCTTGGTGCCTAAGTGTGCCACGAAACAGTGTTTTAATGGTGTTTAAGCCATAGGCGTCTTGGTATTTTAGTGCGTCTCTATTGGCATAGGCCTCGAGATTGTTAAGGTTTTGAATGTTAATATTTTCGGTGCGTTTAAAAAGTTGTTGGTAGGGTATGTATTTGTATTGCGCGTCTTGTAAAAATTTTGCAGCGCCACCTTGCCCAGCAATTACAACGTTCCTTGGGTTCCATGTAAATTTATAATTCCATAAACCTGTTTTTGTTTCTGGAGCTACCAAACCACCGGTGTAAGATTTGAATAGGTTAATTTTTCCGCCAGCTTTTTTTATTTGGTCTATATGCTGCATGGCACTCATGTGGTCTATACCTGGATCTAAGCCCATTTCATTTAAAAAAACAAGTCCTTTTTCTTTTACTTCTTTATTTAGAGCTTTCATTTCTGGACTTACATAAGATGCTGTTAATAGGTGTTTTTTAAGCTGCAAACAGTCTTTTGCAACAAGCATATGTTTGCTAGCAGGTAGCATAGATATAACAAGGTCGCTGTTTTTTATGGCACTCTGCCTTGCATTTATTTTAAAAACATCTAGGGGTACTGTTTTTAAATGTTTGGCGTGTTGTTTTATGTGGTTAGTGTTTATATCGGCTACGGTAAGCTCTAACTGTTCTACAGGTGCTTTGTCTAATAAAAATTTTATAAGATAGGGGGTCGATTTTCCAGAACCAATAATTAAAATTTTTCGCATACTGAGATTTGTTGAGTAATTTTGCAAATAAACAGGTGCGAATTTACAAATACCTTGTGTTTAAAGCTTTTATTATGAATAAAAAAATATTGATTGTAGCGTGTTTACTAGGTTTAACAGGTGTAATTATTGGTGCTTTTGCAGCACATGGTTTAAAAGCACTTATAACTGCAGATGCTTTAAAAGTGTTTGAAACTGGTGTGCGTTACCACATGTATCATGCCTTTTTGTTATTGTTTTTAGGTAGTACAAGTCTTATTTCTAATAAAATAAAACGTTATGTTTTTTATTTGGTTTTAACGGGGCTTGTGTTGTTTTCTGGATCAATTTATGCTTTAGCAACCAATGTTTTAACATCATTTAATTTTAAAACAATAGGTTTTATAACACCTATTGGTGGTTTATTGCTTATTGGTGCTTGGGCTTTATTGTTTGTTAGTTTCTTGAAATTAAAGGAAAATTAAGCTACAAAAAAAAGCGATTTCGTTAATTGGAAATCGCTTTTTTTTATAGTTTATTTTTGGGTTTATTTTCCCTTGTTAGCTTTGTCTATATATTTTTGCAATGCCATGGTCATAGAAGGGGTTTCTGGTGTTGGTGCAGCAATATCTACACGCAGTCCTTTTTCTTCTACGGCTTTTATAGTTGTGTTTCCAAATACGGCAATACGGGTGTCGTTTTGTTTAAAATCTGGAAAGTTTTTAAATAAAGATTCTATACCCGATGGACTAAAAAATACAAGTACGTCGTAAGATACATTGGCTAAGTCGGATAAGTCACTAACCACTGTTTTATAAAACGTAGCTTGTTTCCACTCGACACCAAGATCGTTTAATATTTTTGGTACAGCGTCTTTAACTTTATCTGTGTTTGGTAATAAAAACTTTTCGTTTTTGTATTTTTTAATAAGCGGAGACAATTCGGCAAAGGTACGTTTACCAACATAAATTTTACGTTTTCTGTAAACTACGTATTTTTGAAGGTAGTAAGCAACTGCTTCAGATTGGCAAAAGTATTTTAAAGTGTCTGGAACTTTAAAACGCATTTCTTCTGCAACTCTAAAAAAATGATCTACAGCATTTCTACTGGTTAAAATAATAGCCGTATAGTGGCTTAAATCTATTTTTTGATGTCTTATTTCTTTGGCAGATATACCTTCAACATGGATAAAAGATCGAAAATCTATTTTTACTTTTTGTTTCTCTTCAAGATCAAAGTATGGGGAGTTTTCTACTTTAGGTTCTGGTTGAGATACTAAAATTGTTTTCACTTTCATAGGTCAAGCTGTTTGGATTACGCAATAAACACTTTACATAAAATAATGTAAGGTGCAATTTCAAGTGTGCAAAGATACAAAATAAAATAAAACAAGTTTTGTTTTATTATTTCTTGATGGTTTTTATAAGATAAAACACCGCCAACACTATTAATTACTAAGGCAATACTTAAAAAAATATAGCTTAATATTAAGTTGTTTGGAAACGCGTAAACTAACAAGGCGTTGGTGGGAAGCAAGAAAATGCCTATGTAATTCTTGTAGCTTATTTTTTGAAATAAATAATTATGAGATATCTTATTATTATCTAGTAATTTGCTAATAAAATACTCGATTCCTGTTTTAAAAAGAATAAATACACCAATACCTGCAATAAATTTTAATACCATATTGGTGTTTATTACTTTTGTGCTAGTGTAATTTTGTATAGTTATTATAATAAAAACCGATAGCGATATTATAAGATTTATAAATAATAGAAAATCGAAAACATTAAACAATTTTTGTTCTCTAGAATATATTTTAAGATATTTCGAGTTACCTAAAACAATAATAAATTCGTTAAATCGCTTAGGAGCAATAAGTTTTGCTACGCTTATAAAAATAAGACCGATGACTAAGAGTATGGTAATTAATTCGTTTGGATTTGTGTTGCGTAGCATGGCATAAAATTATTATAATTTTAATAAATAGGTTGTAATTATTAAGTAATATTTAAAAAAAAGAATCTTTTAAATAATGTACATTTGCTAGATAATAGATTAAATATCAAAAAAAGGAGTTTTTATTGTAAGATATAACCAAACTCTAATACTGTTATCATGAAAGATGCTGTTGTAATTATACCGACATATAACGAGATAGAAAATATAGTATCTATTATAGAAGCTGTTTTTGAGCAATCGCGTGATATTCATGTTTTAGTGGTCGATGATAATTCTCCAGATTTAACAGCTAACCAAGTAAGGGTGTTGCAAGAAAAATATAAAAACAGATTGTTTTTAGAAGTTAGAAATTCTAAATCTGGTTTAGGTACAGCCTACATACATGGTTTTAAATGGTGTTTAAGTAAAACATATCAATATATATTTGAGATGGATGCAGATTTTTCTCATAATCCAAAAGATCTTATAAAATTATATGAAGCTTGTAGTTTAAAACAAGCCGATTTATCTATAGGATCGCGATATGTAACAGGTGTTAATGTTGTTAATTGGCCCATGAATAGAGTGCTTATGTCTTACTTAGCCTCTAAATATGTGCGTTTAATAACGGGTATGAAAATACACGATACCACAGCTGGTTTTGTTTGCTACAAGCGTAGTACGTTAGAAGCATTAAACTTAAATAAGATAAAATTTATAGGGTATGCTTTTCAAATAGAAATGAAATTTAAAACCTATTTAAAAAAGTTAAATATTATAGAGGTTCCTGTTATTTTTACAGACCGAACAAAGGGAGAGTCTAAGTTAAGCTCAGGTATTATATCCGAAGCCATATTGGGAGTTGTTTCCATGAAAATAAATAGTATATTCAAAAAATAAAGTGCAAGATGAATCAAAAAACAATACTTATAAAGAATGCTAATATTGTTAACGAAGGCGTTATTTTTAACGGCGATATTTTAATAGAAGGCGAGTATATTAAAGAAATTAGTAGTTCTATAAGTGCTAAATCTGCAGATGTGCATATTTACGATGCAGAAGGTAAATATGTTTTACCTGGCGCTATTGATGATCAAGTACATTTTAGAGAACCTGGCCTAACACATAAAGCTAACATCGAGACCGAATCTAGAGCGGCTGTTGCAGGAGGTATTACCTCGTTTATAGAAATGCCAAACACAAAACCACAAGCAACAACTATAGAAAAGCTGGAGGAGAAATTTAGTATTGCAGAGAAAACATCTTATGCAAACTACTCTTTTATGTTTGGGGGTACTAACGATAATTTAGAAGAAATTTTAAAGGTAGACGAAAATGCTGTTGCGGGTTTAAAATTATTTTTAGGTTCATCAACGGGTAATATGTTGGTAGACGATCCAGAGGTGTTAGAAGAAATATTTAAAAGCACCAACATGGTTATTTCTGTACACTGTGAAGACGAAGCAACTATAAAGAAAAATTTTCAAGAACATTTAGATACTTATGGCGACGATATTCCTGTAGCGTGTCATCCCATTATTAGAAATGAGGAAGCTTGTTATTTGTCGTCATCTAAAGCTATTGCGCTGGCCAAGAAAACAGGAGCGCGTTTACATGTTTTTCACTTGTCTACAGCAAAAGAAACAAGTTTGTTTACCAATAAGATACCTTTAAAAGATAAAAAAATAACAGCCGAGGTGTGTGTGCATCACCTATGGTTTTCTGATAAAGATTATAAAGATAAAGGTACCTTTATAAAGTGGAATCCTGCAGTAAAAACTCAAAAAGACCAAGATGGTTTATGGGAGGCTTTGTTAGATGGCAGAATAGATGTTATTGCCACAGACCACGCGCCACATACTTTAGAAGAAAAGAAAAACGTTTACACAAGTGCGCCATCAGGAGGGCCATTAGTACAGCATGCCTTACCTGCCATGTTAGAAATGCATCACCGAGGTAAAATTTCTATAGAAAAAGTAGTCGAAAAAATGTGCCACAACCCAGCTATTTTATTTCAAGTAGAAAAAAGAGGGTATATTAAAGAAGGTTATTTTGCCGATTTGGTTATGGTAGATTTAAATAACCCATGGACGGTAAATAAAGATAATATTTTATATAAATGTGGTTGGTCGCCTTTCGAGGGAACAACATTTAAATCTAGAATAACACATACATTTATAAACGGAAGTTTAGCATATAAAAACTTTAAATTTTACGATATTAAAGCTGCTAAACGATTAACATTTAACAGATAAATGCTTAAGCAATTTACCATATTATGCATAGCAAGCTTGTTATTAACGGCTTGCTATGGATATGATGCACCTAAAAAACCAAAGAATTTAATACCTAAAAGTACAATGGTTAATGTGCTTTTAGATCTTAATATTATTAGTGCATTTCCTAATGGCGACGAAAAGGAAAAGTTGGTTGAAAACAATGTTTTAGCTGCGCAATATGTTTACAAAAAATATAATATAGATAGTCTTCAATTTGCTTTAAGCAATAATTATTATGCGTTTTATGTAGAAGAATACGAAGATATCTATATAAAAATAAAAGATAGTTTAGAGGTTTTAAAAGAACAGTATAAAACAAAGCTAGACGAAGAAATTCAGGCTAAAAGAAAATCTAAAAAAGAAAAAAAATAGTATTATACTTTTTCTTTGAGATATAAACTTCCGGTCTCTTCTATGCAGGTTTCAATAGCTGTAAACTTGTAGTTTATGGCTGTTATAATATTCGCATTACTGTATGTTGTTTTGTTTTGTAAAGCCTCTGCGATATGCTTTGTTAATGCTCTAGGTTTACTGCTTAGAGTGCTTTTTATCCAGTCAAGTTTCCAAGCTAAGCTTAATAACCAAGGTCCAGCAATTTTTTTAGGTGGTTTACTGCTTACAGCTTTAGCCAACATCTCTAAAAATACTTTATAGCTGTAGTTTTTTGCTACAATTATAAAACGTTTATTTTTTATAGGGCTGTTTAGTAGGTTTACCATGGTTAGTACAACATCGTTTACAGCAACAAGCGGTACATTTCCTGTGGTGTAATACGCTAAGCCTTTGCGAGCTTTTTTAAATAATACACCAGTACCAGCATCCCAAATACCAGGTCCAATAATAACACCAGGGTTTACCATAACAACATCTAAACCTTCTTGTGTGGCACGCCAAACCTCCATTTCGGCTCCATATTTAGAAATAGCATAAACATTATTATCGCTTTCTGGGTTCCATATCGTGTTTTCTGTGGCAGGAGTGTCTTTTAAGGGAGTCCCTAAAGTGGCAACCGAGCTAACGTAGCATAATTTTTTAATATTATACGCTAAGCATAGATTTACAATATTAGCAGTACCTTCTATATTTATTTTTCTTAATGCTTGAAAATGTTTTTCATCAAAAGAAATAAAAGCAGCACAGTGGTACACATACGTTATTTTATTAAAAGCTAAAGTAAGTTCGGGTATATTTGTAATATCGGCTTTTACCCATGTTATTTTGTCTATTAAGTTTTTGTAATTGCTTGAGTAATAGGAAAAAATACGTTTTGTTTTTTCTAAACTTTTTTCATCTCGGTAGGTTGCCTTTACATGTTTATTGTCGCTAACTAATTTGTAAAGTAAGTGCGCCCCTACTAGGCCTGTGCCTCCTGTAACTAATATCATAAAACTAAGGTAATAAATAATTTATCATAACATAAACTATGTGCTTTAGTTTATGTTAAAGAATTATTTAAGAATACATTACTAATTATACATGTATTTTTATATTTGCCAAAGATTAACAAAAACATAATAACATGATAAATAACTTTATTGAAGAATTAACGTGGCGAGGTATGATACATACTGTAATGCCAGGTGCAGAAGAGCATTTAATGGAAAGTATGCGTAGCGCTTATGTTGGCTTCGATCCTACGGCCGATTCTTTACATATTGGTAATTTAGTGCCTATTATGTTATTAGCTCATTACCAGCGCTGTGGACACAAACCTGTTGCTTTGGTAGGTGGTGCTACGGGTATGATTGGAGATCCTTCTGGAAAATCTAACGAGCGTAATTTGTTAGACGAAAAAACATTACGTCACAACCAAGAAGCAATAAAAACTCAGTTATCTCATTTTTTAGATTTTGAAAGTGATGCCAATAATGCAGCGCTATTGGTTAATAATTACGATTGGATGAAAGACTTTTCGTTTTTAGAATTTATACGCGATGTAGGTAAGCACATTACTGTAAACTACATGATGGCAAAAGATTCTGTGAAAAATAGAATATCATCAGAGTCGTCAGAAGGTATGAGTTTTACAGAGTTTACATACCAATTAGTACAAGGTTACGATTTTTTACATTTATATAAATCCAATCATTGTTCCTTGCAAATGGGAGGTAGCGACCAGTGGGGTAACATTACCACAGGAACAGAACTTATTAGACGTGTTGGTGGGGGTAAAGGCTATGCCATTACTTGTCCGTTAATAACAAAATCCGATGGGTCTAAATTTGGAAAATCAGAAGGAGGTAACGTTTGGTTAGACCCAAACAGAACATCGCCTTATAAATTTTACCAATACTGGTTAAATTCTAGCGATGAAGATGCCGAAAAATATATTAAAATATTTACTTTTTTAGATAAGGATACTATAGAAGCTTTAATTTTAGAGCATAAAGAAGCGCCACATCAGCGTGCTTTACAAAAACGTTTAGCTGAAGAAATAACAACCATGGTGCACTCTAAAGAAGACTTAGATAATGCCATAAAAGCAAGTGCTATTCTTTTTGGAAAATCTACAAGTAATGATTTAAAGGCTTTAAACGAGCAAACTTTTTTAGATGTTTTTGATGGCGTGCCACAAAAAGATATTGACGGGTCTCAAATAGAAGAAGGTTTAGATATTATAGCTGCATTGGCAGAGCAAGGCGGTTTTTTAAAATCTAATGGAGAAGCAAGGCGTGCACTTAAGGAAAACTCCATATCCGTGAATAAGGAAAAAGTTAAAGAAGGTTATAAACTAACAAGTAACGACCTAATAAATAATAAATTTATTTTACTGCAGCGCGGCAAGAAAAATTATTTTGTACTACGCATTGTATAAAAAAATAAAGCCTGATTTTAAACAAAATCAGGCTTTTTAATTTTCCAATAATAACAGGAAAATTAATTTTTACTTTTCCATAGTTTTTATTGTGTCGTTTTATTTAACTAGAGTTTACATTATTTTTTATATTTCATGGTTTCCCAATTTTTATTGGCTAATTGCTCTAGTTTTTCAGGCTGTTCTTTTTTCCATTTTTTTAATGTGTTTACACCCCATTTTTTGTAAAACAAGTATAACTTGTCATTTTTAATTAAAAACGTTTCAGGATTAATCTTTACTTTAGCTTTACTAGCAATAGCATAGGCGCAATAACCACCGTATTGAGGCGTATATTTGTCGGGATTGTTGTTAAATAATTCTAGGTTTTTTTTATTAGAAAATTTAAATTTAGCGCCTTTGTGTGTTGCTATATACTTTGCTTTTCCAGGTATTGCTGTGTTACTAAAATAAGCGACAACATCGTAGCCATGGGCTACAAAACCTTTTTTTGTATTGTAATCTATCTTTTGAGCGTAAAGCCCTCCAGCTAGAAAAAATGATAATATTTGTATTGCTTTCTTCATGGAATTAGAGTCGTAATAGAAATGTTTTCTTTACATAAAAACTAAAAAACCATAAGATTGCAGCCGCGAATATCCGAGTTGTCGAAGCGCCCTATAATTTCAAAAGTACCATCTTTATAAACACGTCCTAAGTCTTGAGTGGCAATAAAAGAACAAGAGTTAATATTGGCTAGATCAATAATATTAACACCTCCAGATTTTTCTTGCTCTAGTATTGTTAGCGGGTCTTGAGTGTCTCGTGTTAAAACCTGCATCCAACTTGGGCATTTAAAAACACCATTACCGTTAGAGTAACCCTGGCTTAAAAGCTCTGTCATACCATACTCGCTGTGTATTGTGTTTACACCAAACCCCTGTTTTAGTTGCTCATGAAGATCTGTTCTTATAAGTTCTTTTCTTCGACCTTTCATGCCACCAGTTTCCATTATTATGGTGTTTTTTAAATTAAATTGATGTAAATCAATAAGGTCTAAAAGTGCAAAGGAGACTCCAATAAGTAGGACTTTTTTATCTTGTTTATCAAGTGTAATAAGTTTGTTTACTAACTCTGTTAAGTTGTCAAGATAAAAGCCACTTTCCTTATGTTTAGATTGCGAAATCATATCATTAACCATATAAACTAAAGACGAGCCTTTGCGTTCTAGATAAGCAGGTAATAAGGCAAGTATGGTGTAGTCTTCTATGTCACCATAAAATTGTTTAAACCCTAGCCTAAAGCTGTCTTTGTAAATATTTAAATTAGTAACATGGTGCTTACTGGTTGTTGTTCCGGTAGTTCCAGAACTTGAGAAAATAGTTTCTACAGCTTTTGTATCGCTTAAAACAGTATGGCTTTTAAAAAATTGAATAGGTAAAAAAGGAATGTCCTTAATGGTTTTTACATCGCTAGGATGCTTGTAAAGTAAATCGCAAAACGAACGATATGTGCTATTATGTTTAAACTGATAATTAAATACCTGTAGCGCTAATGTATTAAACTGGTCTTGGTTTCTAATATTAAAAATACGGTTAGTATCAATCATTTAAAAGCTATAAGTTAAATTATTAACGAATAGCAAAAATATGTAAAATAAAAAAGCATTACTACTGTATAAGTGTCAATTCTGTAAGGTTAAATGTTTTATTTAACAATTAATTTTCGAGTTTCAAAACGATCAGATTCTTCAACTTTTAAAATATAAACACCTTTTACAAGTCGCGATATGTTTAACTTATTATTTCTTAAAATTATTTCGAGCTCTTTGTTGCCCAAAACATTATAAATCACGACATGTTTATCTTCATTACTTGCAGAAGTTATGTATAAGTAAGGGTTTGTAATATTAACAGGGTTAGGATAAATAAGTAAATCTTTAGAATCCTTATGTTTAGGGGTGTTTGTAAAACTTGTTTTGAGCGCTGGTATTTACAGATAATAAAAACAACAAAGCACAAAAACTCCCTATGGCGTATTTTTTTAGCATGTAAAATGTTTTTAATTAGGTTGTTATAACAACAAAGTTTATACCAAAATTCTTTTTAAGTTAAATTAGATTTAGCATAACGTTACCCTGTTGTAATTTGTGTGTTATTATAATGTTATATGTTATTATTATTTAATAAAATTATATAAGAAGCTTTATATTTATCAAAATAACCAAACCAATTTGATAATGAATAAAAAAGACATAAAAATCCTTTTAGTTGATGACGAGCCAGATATTTTAGAAATAGTAGGTTATAATTTAACACAAGCAGGGTATCAAGTTGTTACAGCACAAAATGGTTTGGAAGCTGTAAAAAAGGCGAAAAAAGAATTACCGCAGCTCATTATATTAGATGTTATGATGCCAGAAATGGATGGTATAGAAGCCTGCGAACTTATTAGAAAAACACCAGAATTAAGCGATGTTGTAATTACATTTTTAACAGCTCGTGGCGAAGATTATTCGCAAGTAGCAGGGTTCGATGCAGGTGCCGACGATTACATAACAAAACCCATAAAACCTAAAGTTTTAGTAAGTAAAGTGAAAGCACTTTTAAGACGCTTTAAAGAAGAAGAGAGCGATACCGTAAAAGTAGGAAACCTTATAATAAACCGAGACGAGTATAAAATTATACTAGAAGGTAACGAAATTATTTTACCACGTAAAGAATTCGAACTATTATCCTTACTAACCTCTAAGCCAGGAAAAGTATTTAAGCGAGACGAAATACTAGACAAAGTATGGGGTAACGAGGTTGTAGTAGGCGGTAGAACCATAGATGTACACATACGTAAACTAAGAGAGAAAATAGGCGATAAAAGTTTTAAAACCGTAAAAGGTGTAGGTTATAAATTTGTAGACTAATGGAGGTAGAGTTAAAGAAGACCTATAAATTTGCTGTAAAAACATCATTTTATATCACCCTATTTACAACACTATTTATGAGTGTTTTTTTAACTGTATTTTACAGTTTTAAAATATTACCAATTCTATTATTCATTGTTTGTTTTTACAGTTTCTGTTTTATAGTTATACAATACCGGGCAGAACGATACATTTACAAACAAGTAAAAAAAATATACGACGACATAACACTGCTCGAAAACACCAGTTTAGTAAGTAAGCCCGTAACCACCGATATGGCAACGCTAACCGAAGAGATCGATAAATTTGCCAGAAATAAAAAGCTAGAAATAGAAACATTAAAAGTGCGTGAACAATACCGTAAAGAGTTTTTAGGTAACGTATCTCACGAGTTAAAAACCCCCTTATTTACCATACAAGGTTACATTTTAACCCTTCTAGATGGCGCTATGAACGATAAAAACATACGCGAAAAATATTTAAAACGTGCCAGCGAAGGCGTAGAGCGCTTAAGCTTTATAGTAAACGATTTAGATATGATTACCAAACTAGAAGTAGGCGATTTAAGCCTAAATATAGAAACATTCGATATCGTAAAACTTGTAAAAAACGTGTTCGAAACCGTAGAAATGCGTGCCAACAAGAAAAAAATAACACTAACCCTAGATACCGAGTACAGCACCCCAATATTTGTAAAAGCCGACATAGAACGCATACAACAAGTCCTAGCCAATCTAATTATTAATTCCATAAAATACGGCCGCGAAAAAGGCACTACAGAGGTAAGCGTAGAAAACCTAATAAAAAACAAAGTTATCGTACGTGTAACCGACAATGGCGAGGGCTTAGAAGAAGACAACCTACCACGACTATTCGAGCGTTTCTATCGTGTAGACAAAAGTGGCTCACGTCAAGAAGGAGGCTCTGGTTTAGGCTTATCCATTGTAAAACATATCATAGAAGCACATAACGAAAAAATTTACGTAGAAAGCGAATACGACGTAGGAAGCGAATTCTCTTTCACCCTAGAAAAAGCGAATAACCAAGAATAAAAAAGCACATTATTTGGGCGTTACCACAAGGGTCGGGCTATACGCTATATCTTTTTACAGTTCCGTTTTTGCAAGTAAATGGTAGTTAAATAAGTTAACTGCTAGTACTATACCAATGTATCGTTTTTATCTGTAAAAAGGATGCCGCTGCTATCCCTAACGCACTTTACAACAAAAACAAAAGCAAAGCATGTAAACGCTAGATTATATTTCCGTAATTTTACCAAAAATTTAAAAAAACGAAACCGTTTACAAATCGTGGGAAGCAAAAATAAACTAAGAAGATTTAAAGAAAACGAAACCTTTGCCAATGTATTTCAACCAAGTCGCGACGACTTAGTTAACCAAGAATACGCTTTAAAAGGACAATGGAACAAAACTTTTTTTAAAAATAACAACCCGTTAATACTAGAGTTAGGTTGCGGTAAAGGCGAGTACTCTGTTGCGTTAGCAAAAAAATACCCCAACAAAAATTTTATAGGCGTAGATATAAAAGGAGCTCGTTTTTGGAGAGGCGCTAAAACAGCAGTAGAAGAAAACATACCAAATGTTGCTTTTCTAAGAGCGCAAATAGAACTTATAGACCATGCTTTTGAAGAAGGAGAGGTAGACGAAATTTGGATAACCTTTCCAGACCCACAAATAAAATACAAGCGCACAAAGCATAGAATGACCAATGCTACCTTTTTAAAACGCTACAAGCATATATTAAAACCAGATGGTGTTGTAAATTTAAAAACCGATAGCGAGTTTATGCATGGTTATACATTAGGTTTGTTACATGGTGCAGGACACGAAGTCCTTTACGCCAACCACAATGTATACAAACAAGAGGGAAGCCCAGAAGATGTAACAAGCGTACAAACCTTTTACGAATCGCAGTATCTAGAAGTAAATAAACCAATAACCTACATTAGGTTTAAAATTAAAGCGTAGTGTTTGTAGTCTTTGTCTTTTTTTTAGGATTAATTTGTGCTTTATTAGGTGTCATACCACCGGGTTTACTTAATATGACGGCAGCAAAAATAAGTTTAAAAGAAGGGCGAACACGAGGTATTATGTTCTGTATTGGTGTTTGTGTTGTTGTTTTTGCTCAAACCTATATAGCAACTATGTTTGCGCGCTATTTAAGTAATAATAAAGATGTTGTAACTGTTTTACAACGTGTGGCTTTAGCGCTATTTGTACTTATAACAATTTACTTTTTATTTATAGCAAAAAGCGAACCCAAAGCACAAGAAGTACCTCAAATACGTAGTAAACACAGTCGCTTTTTTCAAGGGGTATTGTTGTCTAGCCTTAATGTGTTTCCCATACCGTATCAAGCATATTTAACCATAACCTTTGCTTCGTTTGGTTGGTTAAATTTTAGTCAAATAAATATTCTGTTATATGTTTTAGGGGCGTCTATAGGAACCTTTATAATGCTCTACATGTATATTGTTTTTTTTAATAAAATAAAAGGAAAAACGCTTACGTCTCAAAAAAACATGAACCTTATTATTGGGTCTATTACAGGTGTTATTGCGTTAGTAACATTTTTTAAAATTGTAAAAAACCTGTAGTATGAAGCCCGAAACCTTAAGTTTTTTTGACAAAGTTTATCAAGTAGCGCGCCAAATTCCTTATGGTAAAGTAACAAGTTATGGTGCTATTGCTACATATTTAGGTGCAGCAAAAAGCGCCCGCATGGTAGGTTACGCCATGAATGCTTCGCATAATAAAGATGTACCTGCGCATCGTGTTGTAAATAAAAAAGGTTTACTAACCGGTAAACATCATTTCGATGGTACAAATTTAATGCAGCAACTTTTAGAGAGCGAAGGTGTTAAGGTTGTAAATAATCAAATTCAAAATTTAAAATCTATTTACTGGGATCCTTCTCAAGAATTATAAATAGAATACAGTTGTAAGGTTTGTTTAAAACAAAGCACTTCTTAAATAGGTGTGTTGTTTAAATATGCCCATAAAATAGACTATGTAAATTAAATTGAAAACACCCTTAGTGTGGTAAAATCCTTTTTTAATTATTTATATTTGCACTCAGAATTAATCTAAATTAACGTATGAAGCTTAATAAACAAGATATATTAAACGCATTAAAATCTATTACCGTTCCAGGAGAAGGGCAAAACATGGTAGATAGCGGCGCAGTAAAAAATGTAGTTACCTTTGGAGATGAGGTTATTGTAGATATTGTTATAGCAAATCCAAGTTTACAAGCAAAAAAACGTACCGAAGTAGATATTCTAAAAACGATACACGATCAGGTTTATCAAAAAGCTAAAATAACTGTAAATTTAAAAGTAGAAGCGCCTGCAAAACCAGAGCAGCCTAACGTTATAAAGGGAAAAGCTATTCCTGGAATTAAAAACATTATAGCCGTAGCGTCAGGAAAAGGAGGTGTTGGTAAATCTACAGTAACAGCAAATTTAGCTGTAACTTTAGCTAAAATGGGCTTTAAAGTAGGTGTTCTAGATGCCGATATTTACGGGCCATCTATTCCTATAATGTTCGATGTTGCTAACGAGCGCCCCTTAGCTGTCGACGTTGGTGGTAAATCTAAAATGCGACCTATAGAAAATTACGGAGTTAAAGTATTATCTATCGGTTTCTTTACAAAACCAGATCAAGCAGTCGTTTGGCGTGGGCCAATGGCAGCAAAAGCATTAAATCAAATGATTTTTGACGCCCATTGGGATACTCTAGATTTCTTGTTATTAGACTTGCCTCCTGGTACTGGAGATATTCATTTAAGTCTTATGCAATCGTTACCAATAACAGGAGCTGTTGTAGTAAGTACTCCTCAAAATGTTGCTTTAGCCGATGCTAAAAAAGGAGTAGCCATGTTTCAGCAAGAAAGTATTAATGTACCTGTTTTAGGTATTATAGAAAATATGGCTTACTTTACGCCTGCCGAATTACCAAATAACAAATATTATATTTTTGGACAAGACGGTGCTAAAAATCTGTCAGAAGATTTAGAAGTTCCTTTTTTAGGCGCATTACCACTCGTGCAAAGTATACGCGAAGCAGGAGATGTGGGTAGACCAGCTGCTTTGCAAGAAGGCACACCATTAGAGGAAGCTTTTGATGTTATTACAAAAAATGTCGTGCAAGAAGTTGTACAGCGTAACGACGATTTACCTGCTACCGAAGCAATAAAAATTACGACTATGGCTGGATGTTCAGCAGTAAAAAAATAAAATAATGACCGCAGAAGAACTAAAAACAAACGTAGAGAAAGCTCTAGATGAAATTAGACCATTTTTACAAAGTGACGGTGGTGATATAAAATTATTATCTATAGAAGATGATAAAATTGTAAACGTACAACTATTAGGAGCTTGTGTAGGGTGTAGTGTAAACCAAATGACTTTAAAATCGGGTGTAGAAATGACTATTAAAAAATACGCACCACAAATAGAAAAAGTGGTTAATGTAGAAGCTTAAAATAAGCGGGACACACACTTTTTAAATCGTTTAAAAACTATTAAATTTGCGGCACAAATTATAAAGTGCTAAATACTAGAGTACAAAATACAAGTCATGGAACAAGATATAAATATTAAAATAACAGATCGCGATGGTGTAACACACGATATTGTAGCACCAACCGATATGGCAATGAATCTTATGGAGGTTGTACGTTCTTACGAGCTTGCCCCAGAGGGAACAATTGGAGTTTGTGGCGGTATGGCTATGTGTGCTTCTTGCCAATGTTATGTGTTAAGCGATACGCAATTACCAGAAATGGGCGACGATGAAGAAGCCATGTTGTCTGAAGCTTTTGATGTAAAAGACAATAGTCGTTTAGGGTGCCAAATACAAATGACACCAGAAATGGAAGGCTTAGAGGTTGAGTTAGCTCCAGAAAGTTAAAAATCCAAAAAAAACACTATAAAACGAGCTCGCCATGTACTTTTTTTACATGGCGAGCTTTTTGTATGCATATGTACCTAATTATAGGTAAGTTAACGATATATTAACTGTTTTTTAGATAAAAGTATTTATATTTAAAGACAATAGTGACTTTTTAAGCCTTTTGCGTCTAACTATATACAGTCTTATATCTATGGCTCTTTTTAAAATATATATAGATAGAGACGGTTTATACCGGTTTCTTTTAAAATTAAACACTCGAGATATTATTTTTATAAGCTTGGGGTTTAAAACAAGTTTATTATGTCGTAAAAGTTTAGAGGTTTTCAAGGCTTCTGCAGTAACAGACAGTGCATTTAAACGTTTGGTAGCGCATTGTGGTAGGTCTTATTATAATTTTAAAAATATAAATTCAAACCAAACCATAGGTGTTAGCGAATTGTTTTTAAATAGATCTTTTATGGAACGACAAATTACTCTGATTAAAAAAAATGCTAAAGACGCTGTAATAGACACTTGTATTTATACGTCATAATAACTTAATTTATTAGGCCCTTCTAGACGATTTTTAACAATCTGTAAAGTGCCATTTTCTTTGGTGTCAATATACCATTTTATTAGAGTAATAGTACCATTCTCTATTTCCATACCAGTAATGCTGCGTGGGTGAACACAACTTCCATCATTAAAAAATGGAATTTCTTTAGGCGAAGGAAATCTTGGCCTGTGTGTATGCCCTGTAATTGTAAATAAATTATTGTTTTTAACAATCCATTTTTTAATTCGTTGTTCTACCTTAATTAGCTCTTTGTGGTTTTTTGCAGGACTCGTAGGATCTGCAATTCCCATAATATTTAGTGGTTTCCAGAGTATACGCACCATAAAACGACTCCATTTCCAGAAAATATAGTTCCACCAGTCTGCTTGATGCCCATGGGTTAAAAAAAGTTCTTGTTTGGTGTCTTTATGTTTTAATACAATAGCTTCGTGGTAATTTAAGTTTTTAAACAGCTCTTTGTTTTTTCCTGTTTTAGCATCAAGATATGTCGACAGGTGTTTTTTTACATAACTAGCGTCTCTATATACCATATCATGATTTCCCCATATTAAATTCAATCTATTTTCTTTATGAAATTTTTTCATAAGTAAATAGATGTTTTTATGTGCGTTAAAAATAGTTTTAAAAGACATGTTTTCCCATAATTCATCGCCATCTCCTAGTTCGCAATATGTAAAACCTTCATTGTAATAATATTTTAATGCATGAAAATAAATATTTCTATTATTTGCAAAATCATCAGCAAAGCTATTATCACCTCTGTGGCAATCACTCAATAATATAAATTTACTTGAGTTATCAAAATCTATTGTTTTAGCATTTTGATAGGCACGATCTAATCTTTTTTTTGTAGAAAACATAGTTTAGTAAATGTAATTAAAAAATGATTATAGTTATTAACTATTAGACATAATTGTTTTCATGCATTTCATATGTCTTTTTAGCTATGTAAAAGTTAAAAATATACTAATTTTTTTTAAGGAAAGTAGTTAAATGTCTGTTTTTTATTGGTTTAAAATGTTTTTAATACATTCTGTTTTTGTCTTTAAATATATGAGCGTAAGTTTTAAAAGCTTTGTCGACTCAATTTGTGGCGGAATCTGAAAAGCCTTAAATAGAGTAGGAAACAAAAAAAACATATTACTATGAAAATTTTAATGACAATGGTTGCGGCTTTAGCAATCACATCTGCGGCAAGCGCACAACAAACAGAATGTACTTTTACAACTGACGGAGAGTCTGTAGTACGTACTTTTGATGGTTTAGCAAGAATTGTTAACCTACCAGGACAAGATGCAGTAAATGTAGTAAACCGTAGAACAGGAGAAATTCTTGATACAGTTGAAATTGAAGGAACTAGATTTGGTGTACGTTGTCGTATAGCAGGAAGAAGCGCTCGTCCAGCAGCACCAGCACCAGCTCCAATAGCACCAGCACCAACTCCAGAGGTAACTGCACCTGCAGCTCCTAATGTTAGTACAGTAAGTGTAGATGTTTCTGAATCTGCTCCAGGATCTGAAATTACTACAAATACTACAGATACAGGAGGAAGAGTAACAGTAAGTTCTCCAAGACGTGGTTTTTCTCCAACAGCAACGTTTGGTTTACCAAACTAATCTACTAGTATAGATTATAGATTTTTTGAAAAAGAATAGCATATTTTAATTACTAAATTTTAGGAATTAAAATGAAGAGGTTACTAGTTATAGTAACCTCTTTTTTTGTTTGTTATTTCCTATTTAAAACAATTAAATAACATTTAGAAGTCTAAAATTGTTTTTGTTCCGTAAATGTTTATGTAGATCTGCAGGGTGTTATCCGAAAAGCCTTAAATAGAGTAGGAAGAAAAAAATTATATTACTATGAAAATTTTAATGACCATGATTGCAGCTTTAGCAATCACATCTGCAGTTAATGCACAACAATCTGAATGTACATTTACATCTTCTCAAGATTCTTTTACAAGAAATTATGATGGTTTTGTACGCGTTGTTTATATAGACGGAGGTGCATCTGCTAATATTGTAGATCGTAGATCTGGGGAGATTTTAGACAATGTAGATTTTAACGGAGATCGTTTTATAGCACAATGTGGTGTAAACGGATCTGGAGCCATAAGAAGATCATTTAATATTCCAGAATTAAATAACGTTCCTGAAAATGAAGTAAGAAGAACGAGAACAACAAACATACGTCGTTCTACAGGGAGTATTAATGTTAGATCTACAGGTGGTGATCCAGTGGTTACTAGAACTGCTACAGAGCCAGAAGTAATAGAGAATACCACTACTACTAATACTAGAAGAGGTTTTGCTCCAACTGCAACATTTGGTTTACCAAATTAAATATTTGAAATAACGTTTTTTGAAAAAGAGAAAACTGTTTATACTACTATAGATTTATAGTAAATAGAAAAGGCTACTAATTTTAGTAGCCTTTTTATTTGTTTATTATTTTGAGTTTACGATAATTATAGAGACAATATGTTCCGTTTATTGCGCTAAATAACAGTCTATAGACAGGTATGCCTTTATTTGTGTTAATGGTGTGTTTTAGCCTAAGTTTAGTTCTGTAAAGTGTTGTCCTTTTAAATAAGATTGCATTAACGTATTGAGACGTAAATTTAATTGCGCTTAAGTGAAGTTTAATTATAGAACTACTCTACTTGTTTTATACCTGTATATTGTTGATATAAAATGTTGAAAAAAATCTTTTATATAAGTTAAAACAGTTGGTTTTATAAGTTAAGGACTTATTTAAATTAGGATTAGACTGTTTAATTTTTAATTATATGTATTATCTACTGCTGTAATTTTTCTGTCGTTAATAAAATCGTAAAGAGTTAGTTGTCTTAAAGTATAATAGTCTAACCAAAAACGTTCTAAAGAGTTTAAATAGTCAAAAACAGCACGATCTTTTTCTTGTAAAGCAATGTTTAAATCTGTAATTGTAATTTTACCCAGTTTGTAACGCTTTCTAGATATATCGTATCTTCTTTTTGCTATTTCTTTAGCTTTTTCAGCTGTTAATAAAAAGTCTCTTTGGTTAGACCAGTTAAGAACATGTAAATAAATTTCTTGTTCAAATTCTTGTCTGTCTTGGTTAATATCGTTGTTTGTAAGATCTAAATTTGCTTTAGCTATTCGTCTTCTGGATTTAGATACGCCCCAGTCGAAAATAGGAATTCCTAATCTTAGAGAAACACTCTGTTGTTGGTTAAAGTTATCGAACAATGTGTTTATATCATCACCATTGTTAGACACTCCAAAGTTAGCTTGTAAACCTATGTTTATTCTATTATTTCTTTGTGCAGCAACTTCACGCTCGGCTTCTAAGCGTCTGCGCCTAAACTCTATAACGGCTTTTCTGTTTTGTTCAGCTTCAGCTAAAGCTTTTTCAAATTTCACTTCAAATAGAGGTAAAGCTTCTGGTATATCTAGCTCTAAATTTTCGGTATCAAGTTCTAGGTATCTAGCTAAGTCTTGAGATGTACGTTTTAATTCTATAGTGTTATTTGTTACACTGTTTTTAGAGTTTAATAAGGTTAGCTCTACTTGTAAAACATCGTTTTCTGCAATTCTACCCACTTTAAAACGTCCTTTTGTTATTTTTAATAACGTGTCTTGGTTAGATAAATTTATTTTTGCAATATCTAATTGTTTTTGTGCTTTAAGTAAACGAAAATACAGTCTGGAGGTTGTAACAGATATTTGCTCCATGTTTTCTATAAAATCTCTTTTTGATTCTTCGTAAGCTAGTGGTTCTATTTTTTTATCCCATTTAAAAGGGTTGTATAATAGAGAGTTTTGTGTATACCTAATTGTAAAAGGTATTACAGAGTATCTAATATTGTCATCTAATCCAAACAGTTCTATACGTTCTAGATTGGTGTTAACAGATAATACACCACCTGTATAAGCCACACTTTGCGATAACGATAAGCCACCTTCTACAAGTAATTGGTTTTGATTAACAAAAATATCTTGTCCTGCATCGTTTGTAATTCTTCTTATAGAGTTCGAGTAATCTGGTAAGGTAGCATTTAAACGAAGCTCTGGTAAAAAGCTGGCTTTGTAGTTTTTATAACGCCAATAGTTACGTTGGTTCGTGTTAACGTTTCTTTTATAATCGGGAGATTTTTTTTTAGCTATATCAATAGCTTTACTTAGTGTTATTTTTTGAGATTGAGAAAAAGCAATACTCTGAGAAATAACAAACACTAAAAAAAATATTTTTTTCAAAACAGATATGATTTTAAATTTTATTCGGCTCTTAAGGCTTCAATGGGTCTTTTGTTTGCTGCAGATTTTGCAGGAAGTATACCAAAAACAAGTCCTATTATTACAGCAATACCAAAAGAAATTATTATAGAGCTAAACGATAAAATAGTTTCTATACCAGATGTTAGTTCTATGGTATATGCACCTAGTATTCCTAATATAATACCAAGTATACCGCCACCTACGCTTATTAGTACAGATTCTGATAGGAATTGCAAAATAACATCGTCTTTCGTGGCGCCAATAGCACGCATGATGCCAATTTCTTTGGTGCGTTCTAAAACAGATGCAAGCATAATATTCATTATGCCAATGCCTCCAATAAGCAAAGAAATACCAGCTATAATACTTAAAACAATATTAAATATTCGTTTTGTTTTTTGTTGCTGCTTTAATAGTTGTATGGGAATGCTTATTTCAAAATCTAAAACACCATTATGCCTTCTTTTTAACATTCTACTTAAAATGTTAGCGGTGCTTTTTAACATTACAGAACCTTTAACCTGTGCGGTAAGTTTGTCTATTTGATGATAATTTCCGTTTGCTAACTCTTTGTTTTTAGATTTAATGTTTCCTATTTTTTTTCTGTCGCTAAAACGAATTAAAAAAGTTTTAGTAGGTATATAAATATCTTTGTTAAGGTCTCTTATACCCAGGTTTTCTTGAGCTTTATTAGAAATAAATTTTTCTTCTAGTACCCCAACAACTTCTAACCAAACATCTTTAACTTTAATTTTTTTACCAATAGAATTTTCGCCTGTAAAAATTTTCTTTTCTATACTGCTACCAATAATACATACTGGCGATGCATTGTTTTGCTGTTGCAAAGTAAACAGTTTTCCTTTTTCTAAATTAATGTTAGATAATTTAAAAAAAGAAGGAGTTGTGCCTATTAGTTTAACTTTTTTTTGTTTTCCATTTTTAATAACATAAGTATTTAATATAATTTCGGTGCTTATGTTTTTTATAGACGGGATATGTTTTTTTATACTTTGGGCGTCTAATAAATCTAGGCCTTTAGAAAAGCGCTTACTTTGGTTTTGGTTATTATTTTGAGATTTTTTTGAGGTCTTAATAGGCTTTATTATAATGTTGTTAACACCAATGAGCTCGAGTTGAGATAAAATTTCTTTTTCGGCACCTTTACCAATGGCTAGCATAGTAATAACAGCTGCAACACCAAAAATAACACCTAAGGCCGTTAAAAACGAACGGAACTTGTTTGTTTTTATAGTGCGTAAAGCTTCTGTAAAACTAGATTTAACTTTCTCTAAAAGGGCCTTGTTAAACATTAGTTTTCTAATAAAATTATTTGTTTCTCTTCTTGGTCTTCAGGTTTACTAAGATATACTTCATCACCTTCTTCAAGACCTTTATTAACAATAACAACGTCGTTATTGGCAAGACCTAATTCTATTTGTTTTTTCTTGATAGAGTACCCTTTCTTTATAAAAGCATATTTTATATCATCTTGAATAAAAACAGCCTCCAATGGTATCATTAAAACATTAGACTCGCTGTGAGTTAAAATTTTATTAGACGTTGTCATACCTGGTCTAATACTATTATTAGTTTGATTAAGCTTTATAAGTACTTGAAAAACACGAATGTCGGAGCCTTTTTTGCTTTCGCCTATGTTTGCAACGTTTGTAACAGTGCCATCTAA
Source organism: uncultured Algibacter sp. (assembly GCA_937936645.1). Taxonomy (GTDB): domain Bacteria; phylum Bacteroidota; class Bacteroidia; order Flavobacteriales; family Flavobacteriaceae; genus Postechiella. The sequence goes on along the minus strand of CALHCQ010000145.1, from coordinate 11,457 downwards.
TTCAATATCTGGAAAAGCATCAAAACCTACAGTTACAGGTAGACCAACTTTAATTTTTCTAATGTCTACCTCGTTACTGTATGTTTTAGATTCCATTTTATTAAGATCTGGTAAGCTAGCTAACGCGGGTTCCCATGGCGAAACAGTAGATCCAATATTTTTCTTGTTACCACTATGGTCTTTTACATAAGTTACCATGCCCGAATCTGTAGAGTATATAGTAAGAGACTCTTCTAAATCATTTAAGGCCTCAATACGTTTACGTATTTTAGAGACCTCGGTACCAACTTCTACCATGCTGGCAGTAGCTTTTCTTTTTTTTATGTTATAGTCTTCGCGTCTTTCTTTTAAGTCACGTTCATTTTTTCTAATATTAATTTCAAGCTGTCTTATAATACTAGGAGCTTCGTAAATAGACCGTTTTAACTCTAATCTATCGTGCTCTATAACAAAAAGTAAATCTTTTATAATATTACGTTCTTGTTTAAGTATAAGGGTTGTGTCTAGCTTTTGTTGCGTATACCTAGATTGTGCACTTTCTAAACTTAAAAAGGCATCATTAATTTTAGTATTAACCTCGGATGCGTCTAATTTACCAATGTAGTCTCCAGGTTTAACAATAGTGCCTTCTTCTACAAGGTCTTGTATTTTTAATTGATAAATATCGAATTGCCTAGATCCTCTAGGACCATTAATTTTTTTCGAGCTTGTAGATTGTGCTTCTCCAGATATAATGACTTCGTCTTTAAAATCACCTTTTATAACTGTTGTTGTAACAGGAGAATTATTGTCGGTTTTTTTACTCCAAAGTAGGTACGCAGTAATAATAACAACAATAGAGGTAATAATTAAAATTATATTTTTTTTAGACATACAAATTTTGCTTAATAATAAGTAATGGCGTGTTAAACATAATTCTATACGTATAACTGGTGTTTACTTTAATATTATAATTAATTAACTGATAAAACTTGAAAGTATTATATTAATTATTTAACATTTTAATATAGGTCTTTTTATTTTGCGATGTATTACATTTTTAAGTAAAAATCTTTTGTAAGTGCTATATAATCTTTTGTGTATTTATGGCGCTCTATTTCTATAGTTAAAGTGTTTGTTTGTATTTCGCTTTCGCTGAAAGAGAACTCTAGAAGACTCCTTTTAAACCCAGAAGTTGGTGTGCCTTTTACGTCAAGTATTTTGTTAGGGTGTAATTTGTAGTTTAGCGCCATGTTTATAAATTTTTCTTTTTCTTTATAAGGTATAATAACTGCAAAAACACCTTTGGGTTCTAAAAGTTTAGAAACGCTTTCTATTAAATGATTAAAAGGTAGTGCATCTTGAAATCTAGCTTTATCGCGTTGTAAGTTTTCTGTTTTATAGTCTTCTGCGTAAAATGGTGGATTAGAAACAATAAGGTCGTAAGTGTCTTCAACTTCGTCAACAAACTCATCTAAGCCAGCATGATAACAAAAGAGTCTATCGCCCCATGGCGAAGTTTCAAAATTATCTACACATTGCTCGTATGCATTGTCATCTATTTCTATAGCATCTATAACTTCTGCATGGCTACGTTGGGCAAGCATTAATGCAACAATCCCTGTTCCGGCTCCAATGTCTAATACAGCAAATGGATTGTTTTTTGTAGAGGCCCATGCACCTAGAAGTACACCATCTGTGCCTATTTTCATGGCACATTGGTCTTGTGATACGCTAAATTTTTTAAATGCAAAAGGTTTTGTAGACATGCTTGTTTTGTAATAAAAAATTAAAAAATTTATTCTAAATAAAGATCAATGAGTCCATCGGGAGTTTCTACAACAACCGTTTTATTTTCGCGATCTATTTTTACAATAAATTCATCGTTCATTGGTATTAAAAGCTCTTGTCCGTTGTTCTCTACTTCAAAAAGTGCTTGGGCTGTACTGTCATTTATACTTGTAATCTCTCCTACATAACCGTACTTGATATCTTCCATTTTAAAACCTATAACTTCATGGAAATAAAATTTATTTCCATCTAATTTAGGTAATAATTCCAAAGGTAAATACACCTCACTTTTCATTAAAGCATCAGCATCTTCTTCAGAGGTTACATCCTCAAATTGCACACGTAATAAGTCCGATTTATGAAGTTGAGAACTCTCTATAAAAAAGGGAAGTAAAGTATTACGCACGTTTATAAACATGGCGTCTAGATTTTCGTAAAGCTGAGGTTCGTCGGTGTCTAATTTTATGAGTAACTCGCCCTTAAAGCTATATTTTCTAACAATTTTACCAAGGTAAAAACAGTTTTCCTTTTTCATTTAAAACAGTGTTTCTAAGATGTGTAATTTTCTTTTTTTAAAATAAAAAACTCCGATATAAATATCGGAGTTTAAAAGTATAAAAAATAATGTTTTTTTATTCTTCTTCGTTAGATGCTGCTGCTTCTTCAGCAGGAGCTTCTTCTACTACAGGTTGAGCTGCAGCGATTCTTGCTTCGTTAACTGCTTTTTCTGCTGCTAATGCTTCAGCTTTAACTTTAGCTTGAGCTTCTGTTAAGCCATCAGCTTTAGCTTGAATTTTAGCACTTTTTTCTTCTAACCAAGCGCTAAATTTAGCTTCTGCTTGCTCTTCTGTTAAAGCACCTTTTCTAACACCACCTACAAGGTGATTTTTTAATAATGCCCCTTTGTAAGATAACAACGTTTTTGCTGTATCTGTAGGTTGTGCACCGTTTTGTAACCATGTTACAGTACCGTCAACATTTAACTCTACAGTTGCAGGGTTTGTGTTTGGGTTATAAACACCTAATTTTTCTAGGTATTTACCGTCTCTTTTTGCTCGTGCATCTGCTGCTACGATCCAGTAAAAAGGTTTTCCCTTTTTACCATGTCTTTGTAATCTAATTTTTACTGGCATAATAATTAATTAAGCGAGGTTCTCGACCTCTGTTATTAATAAGTGTGCAAAGATACTATATTTTTATTTATAATATAGTATTTTTTTTATTTGTTATAGGTTTGTTTTTAGGGGGTTAGGTGTTAAAATATTAAACATGTTGGCGACGCCATGGCTGTGCTATTTAAATAGGTGAGTTTTCCTGTATTTTTGTTAATACGATACAGCGAAATATTGTTGCTTTTTTGATTAGCAACTAGTAAAAAACGACCTGTGGGGTCTAATGTAAAATTTCTTGGCCAAATACCATGTGTAGATATGTTTTGTATTTTTTCTATGGTACCATCTTTGGTATTTCGTTTAAATACTGCAATAGTGTTTTCGCCTCTATTAGACCCGTATATAAAACGTTCGTCTTTCGATATGTGTATGTCTGCACAGGTATTTTTACCTTTAAAATCCTTACGTAAAGTACTATCGTAATCTATTTGTGTAAAGCCGTTTTTTGTTTTTTTTATGGATGTAATAGATCCTGCGTATTCGTTTATAACGTAGACATACTTACCATTTTTTGTTAATTTAAAATGTCTTGGTCCAGGATTGCCCGTTGTTTTAACCAAGGTATTAAATTTAAGTTCGTATTTATTGTTGTTGTTTAAATTGTAGTTGTAAATGGCATTCCGACCAAGATCTGCAACAAATAAATCATTTTTAAAAAATTGAGCAGAATGCACGTGAGATTTTTGTCCCTTTATATTATGGTTAAAAACTTGATCGGTCTCTTTTAATTTTCCATCTTTTTCTGTGCTGTAAATAGCAACGGTACCACCACCATAGTTAGACACAACGACACGATCGCCTTTTTTGTTAATAGTTACATGGCATGGGCCACGGCCATTGCTAGTTAGTTTATTTAAAAAATCTAACGACCCGTCTTTCTTTACTTTAAAAGCAGAAACATTATGCTCTTTTTCGCGAGCGGCAGCATAAAGGTGTTTTTTGTTTTTAGATAAAGCTATAAAAGATGAGTTTTCAATTTTAGCTACAAGTGACTTGTTGCTAAAAGCGCCCGTTTTGGTATTAAAGTCTACTTTGTAAATGCCCTCGCTATCACCTTTAGTATAGCTGCCTATATAAAGTGTTTTTGTTTGTGCAATGGCATTTTGTAAGCTAAAAATAGTTAGAAGGCTTATAAGTTGTAATTTCATTTTTCGATTTTTGTCATTAAAGGTATTAAAATAATAAGTAAAATAGTCCTGCTAAGTCCTGTTTTGTAAATGTTCATAACTTCATTTCATAAAAAAACATTTTCTATGTATTTTTATAAACGCCTTCTCTCTTTTTTAAAAGGTTAAATAACAATTACTTAAAGTTTAAAAATGTACTTAATATTCGATACAGAAACTACAGGTTTGCCTAAACGCTGGGATGCGCCTATTACAGACACAGATAATTGGCCAAGATGTATTCAAATAGCATGGCAATTACACGATGCTATGGGTAATTGTATTGAAAGTCAAGATTATTTGGTAAAACCAGAAGGTTTTAATATACCTTACGATGCAGAAAAAATTCACGGTATATCTACAGAATTGGCCGATGAGCAAGGCGCAAATTTACAAGACGTTTTAGAGAAGTTTAATATTGCTTTAAGTAAAACTAAATTTGTAGTTGGTCAAAATGTAAAGTTCGATTTAAACATTATGGGTGCCGAGTTTGTTCGTGCGAGTTTAGATAATAAACTACAAGAGCTTCCTGTATTGGACACCTGTACAGAGCATACTGCAAATTTGTGTAAAATAGCAGGGGGTAGATACGGTAAATTTAAACTACCTACGCTGTCTGAGTTACATGCACATTTATTTGGAACCGGTTTCGCCGAAGCCCATAATGCTACTGCCGATGTAGAGGCAACCACACGATGTTTTTTCGAGCTGTTGCGTTTAGGCCAGTATACTAAAGAGCAGCTAGATGTAGACGAAAGTTATTTTGAACAATTTACAGAAGCTAACCCGCAGCCTATAGCGCTTATTGGTTTAAAGCATATTAACCTAAAAAAGGAAAGTGCTAAAATTAATGCTAGATTACAAAAATCTCAGAATCAAAGTGTTTCTAGCGATGTTATAAAAGAAAACGAAACTGCTTTAGCTCAGGTCGATTTTGCACATTTACACAACCATTCACAATTTTCGGTATTGCAATCTACCATGAGTGTGTCCGATCTGGTTGCTGTGGCTGCATCCAATAACATGCCAGCCGTTGCATTAACAGATCATGCCAACATGATGGGGGCATTTCATTTTGTAAATGCAGTAAATAAGCATAATAAATCTGTTAAAGCTAAAATAGAAGAAGCTAAAGAAAAAGGAGAAACAACACAAGCTAAAGAAATAAAACCCATTATAGGTTGCGAGTTTTTTGTTTGCGAAGACCATTTAGACAAAACTAGAAAAGACAACGGCTATCAAATAGTTATAATAGCTAAGAATAAAAATGGCTATCATAATTTAGCCAAACTATCGTCTCATGCTTATGTTAACGGGTTTTATTACGTACCAAGAATAGATAAAAAGTTAATACTAGAATATAAAGAAGATCTTATAGTTTTAACAGGAAACCTTTACGGAGAAGTACCTAGTAAAGTTTTAAATATAGGAGAAAAACAAGCCGAAGAAGCTTTGCTTTGGTGGAAAGATGCCTTTGGCGACGATCTTTATGTCGAATTAATGCGTCATAATCAAGAAGACGAAAACAGGGTAAACCCAACACTAATAAACTTAGCAAAAAAACACCAGGTTAAGTTGGTCGCAACCAATAATACATATTACGCCAAACAAGGCGATGCTAATGCGCACGATATTTTATTATGTGTAAAAGAGGGTGAAAAGCAAGGTACGCCCATAGGTAGAGGTAGGGGGTATCGTTACGGTTTACCTAACCAAGATTATTATTTTAAGTCTTCTGCAGAGATGAAAAGCGCTTTTAGCGACATTCCCGAAGCGATAATTAATGTCGAAGAGATTATTGGTAAAGTAGAAGCTTACCAACTTGCAAGAGATGTACTATTACCAGCCTTCGATATTCCTGAGCGTTTTGTACATGAAGAAGATAAAATAGATGGCGGTAAGCGTGGCGAGAACGCTTTTTTAAAACATTTGGTTTACGAGGGTGCAAAGAAGCGTTACGGCGATCCGTTATCCGATGAGGTAATAGAGCGTTTAGATTTTGAGCTTGATGTTATAGAAAAAACAGGATATCCTGGTTACTTTTTAATTGTAGAAGATTTTATTAGAGAGGCCAGAAACATGGATGTATCGGTTGGGCCAGGGCGTGGGTCGGCAGCAGGATCTGTGGCAGCATATTGTTTGTGGATTACCAATATAGACCCGATGAAGTATAACCTACTTTTCGAGCGTTTCTTAAATCCAGATCGTGTAAGTATGCCCGATATCGACATTGATTTTGATGATGAAGGTCGAAGCCGTGTTATGGATTATGTTATAGAAAAATACGGGTCCAATCAAGTAGCTCAAATAATTACCTATGGTACAATGGCTGCAAAGTCTTCTATTAGAGATACCGCACGTGTGCTAGACTTACCCTTATTCGATGCCGATAGAATTGCCAAGCTTATACCAAACATGTCTAAGCTTAAAAAGATTTTTGGTTTAAGCGAAAAAGAACTGGCATCAAAATTTAGATCTGAAGAGCTAGAAAAAATAAACGAATTATTAAATATAGCAGATGGATCTGATTTACAGGCCGAGACCTTAAATTTAGCTAGGTCTTTAGAGGGCTCTGTAAGAAATACAGGGATACATGCCTGTGGTGTCATTATTACCCCAGACGATATTACAAAATTTGTACCCGTATCTGTTGCAAAAGATTCCGATTTATACGTTACACAATTCGATAACTCTGTTGTAGAGGATGCCGGGTTGTTAAAAATGGATTTTTTAGGATTAAAAACGTTAACCTTAATTAAAGACACCGTTAAAATAGTAAAAGCAAAACACGATATTTTACTAGATCCAGAAAGTTTTCCTTTAGATGATGAGGAAACCTATGCGCTCTTTCAGCGTGGCGAAACAGTCGGTGTATTTCAATACGAATCTCCAGGTATGCAAAAGCACTTGCGTGATTTAAAACCAACCGTTTTTGATGATCTTATAGCCATGAATGCCTTGTATCGTCCAGGCCCTATGGAGTACATACCTAGTTTTGTTCGTAGAAAACATGGTGACGAAGATATAGAATACGACCTTCCTGCCATGGAGGAGTATTTAAAAGAAACCTATGGTATTACTGTTTACCAAGAGCAAGTAATGTTGCTGTCTCAAAAGTTGGCAGGTTTTACAAAAGGTGAAGCCGATGTACTGCGTAAAGCCATGGGTAAAAAACAAATTGCTGTACTAGACAAAATGAAACCTAAATTTATAGAGCAGGCAAGTGGTAATGGACATGATGCCAAGAAACTCGAAAAAATTTGGAAAGACTGGGAAGCTTTTGCAAGTTATGCCTTTAATAAATCGCACTCTACATGTTACGCATGGATTGCATACCAAACAGCATATTTAAAAGCGCATTATCCAGCAGAATATATGGCCGCTGTTTTGTCTAATAATATGAACGATATTAAGCAGGTTACTTTTTTTATGGAAGAGTGTAAGCGAATGAAGTTGCCTGTTTTGGGGCCAGACATTAACGAGTCGTATTACAAGTTTTCTGTAAATAAAGACAATGCTGTGCGTTTTGGTATGGGTGCTATAAAAGGTGTTGGTCATGGCGCTGTAATAACCATTGTAGAACATCGTGAAAAAGATGGCCATTACAAATCTGTTTTCGATTTTGCTAAGCGTATCGATTTACGAGCAGCCAATAAAAGAGCTTTAGAAAATTTAGCCTTAGCAGGAGGTTTCGACTGTTTTAGTGATACGCATAGAGCTCAATATTTTCATAAAGAAGGCGACGAAATTACATTTTTAGAAAAGGTCATAAAATATGCGCAGCGTTTTAAAGAAAACGAAAACTCGGCACAAGTTAGTCTTTTTGGGGCATCAAGCGATGTGCAAATACCTGAACCCGAAGTACCGCCATGCGAATCTTGGGGTACTATGGAAAAACTAGCACAAGAACGAGAAGTTGTTGGTGTTTATATATCAGGCCATCCATTAGATGATTTTAGAGTTGAAATGAAAACATTTTGCAGTGGTACTATTGCATTTTTTCACGACATGACTCCATATGTAAATAGAGAAATTACCTTTGGAGGTGTTGTTACAGGCGTACAACACAGGGTAAGTAAACAGGGCAAAGGTTGGGCTATGTTTACTATAGAAGATTATACAGATTCTTACGAATTTAGAATTTTTGGAGAAGAGTATTTAAAATACAGGCACTTTTTAATGCAAAATAATTTTGTTTATGTAAAAAGTTTTATTCGTGATGGTTGGGTAAATAAAGACACAGGTAAAAAAAGCGACCCAAGATTGCAATTTAATGGGTTTCAATTACTGCATGACGTTTTAGAACATTATACAAAAAAACTAACAATCAATATAAATTTAAAAGAGTTAGAAGAAAAAACAGTTTCTAATCTTAAAGGTTTACTCGAAATGCATCCAGGTAATCACATGTTAAATTTTATAGTTTACGATGTTAAAGAAAGAATAAAACTGCAAATGGCGAGTAGAAGGCAAAAAGTACAAGTATCTCAAGAATTATTAAATGAGCTTGATAGTACGAATATTTTATACAAGATAAATTAATAGTTAGGTGTATTTTTAAAACATTTTTATTAAATTGAAGAAATAAATATTACATTTATTTTAAAGTTAGAGTAAACACATCTATATGTGCTTATTATCATGTATTTAAGGTTGTTTTTTTTCTTTAAAAGGAAATGTTGACAAGTATGGATGCAAAAAAACAAGATGTAAGCTTGTAAGCTTTCGCTTTTTTTTTGACTAATTTTGTATCCTAAATAGAATTTAAAAATTTATTAAAACACAAATATTATGGCATTAGAGATAACAGATGCAACATTTGAAGAAACAGTATTAAAAAGTGATAAACCTGTATTAGTTGACTTTTGGGCAGCTTGGTGTGGACCATGTAGAATGGTTGGACCAATTATCGAGCAAATTAGTGACGAGTATAATGGTAAAGCTATTGTTGGTAAAGTAGACGTAGATGCAAATCAAGAATTTGCTGCAAAATACGGTGTACGTAATATTCCAACAGTATTAGTATTTCAAAACGGAGAAGTTGTAGGTAGACAAGTTGGTGTTGCACCAAAAAACGCATACACAGACGCTATAGATGGTCTTTTGTAAAAACCATTAGTAAATAAAAAATGAAAAGGTTTGCCGTAATGGTAAACCTTTTTTTATTTTAGATGAAATTATAAAAAATTATGAGCGAAAATAAAAAAGTACAAGATATTATAGATAATAAATTATTAACCGAGCGTAAAGTGTTTTTGTGGGGGCAAGTAGACGACCACTCTGCAAAGCACGTTATAGACCGATTAATGTATTTAGACAGTGTAGAGACTAAAGATATTCACCTGTATATAAATAGTCCGGGTGGCTATGTAACATCAGGTTTTGCGATGTACGATTGTATAAAATCTTTAAAAAGCGATGTGTCTACAATATGCACAGGGTTTGCTGCCTCTATGGGGTCTATTATTTTATCGGCAGGAGCTAAAGGAAAACGTTTTATTCAGCCTCACGCTAGAGTAATGATACATCAACCAAGCGGTGGTGCAAGAGGGCAAGCAAGCGACATACAGATAACGGCTCAAGAAATTGTTAAAACAAGAACATTAAGTGCCGAAATATTAGCAGAAAACTGTGGGCAAACCGTAGAAAAAATAATGAAAGATTTTAACCGTGACCATTGGATGGGGGCAGAAGAGTCTGTTGCTTACGGAATAGTAGATGCAACAATACAATAAATAATAAAAGCAGTGGTTACATGTTAACTACTGCTTTTTAACTGTTTTAGTAAAACCATATGAACTTACAAGATGAATTAAATAAAACCGAAGGGTTTAAAAATTTAGAGCTATTAGCAAAACAAGTTGTAGAAGGTTTTATATCTGGTATGCATAAAAGTCCGTTTCACGGTTTTTCGGCAGAATTTGCAGAGCATAAAATATACAATCAAGGCGAAAGTACTAGGCACATAGATTGGAAGTTGTTTGCTAAAACAGATAAGCTCTACACAAAACGTTTTGATGATGAAACAAACTTAAGGTGCCATATTATAATAGATGCCAGTAGCTCTATGTATTACCCAGAGCTAAAAGAACCACGCATTGATGCTTTAAATAAAATTTCTTTTTCAGCTTTATCGGCTGCGGCTTTAATGAATTTGTTAAAAAAACAAAGAGATGCTGTAGGGTTAAGCCTATATAGTAATACGTACGATTTTTATGCTCCAGAAAAGGGGAGTGATAGACATCATCATATGTTGTTAAATGCTTTATCTAATACTATAAAAACTAAGCCAGTAAATAAAACAACAAATACGTATACTTATTTGCATCAAATAGCCGAAAAAATACACAGGCGTTCCATGGTGTTTTTATTTACAGATATGTTTCAAACAACGACAAGTCAAGAGAAATTATTTGAGGCACTAAGGCATTTAAAGCACAATAAACATGAAGTTGTGCTATTTCATGTTTTTGATGCGGCAAAAGAGCTTGCTTTCGATTTTAGCAATACGCCAAAACAATTTATAGATATTGAGACGGGAGCACATATAAATTTATATGCAGATACGGTGAAAACGAATTACACAGCGGCTGTAAAAAATTATTTCAATCAAATAAAACTTAAATGTGCGCAGTACAAAATAAACTATGTAGAGGCAGACGTTAACAAGGATTTTAATAAGATACTAACAACCTATATTTTGGAACGAAGAAAATTTGTTTAAAAAGATATAAAAAAGTTTGTATAAGTAATAAATACGTGTATCTTTGCACACGCAATAACGCAACGGTCTGGTAGTTCAGTTGGTTAGAATGTCGCCCTGTCACGGCGAAGGTCGCGGGTTCGAGTCCCGTCCAGACCGCAATATTGCTAAAGCTCTGAGAAATTAGAGCTTTTTTTTTGCAATAAAACGTAGTTGTGTTGTTTTGATAGGTGTAGTAGTCTATCAAAATATGGTAGTGTAGCTAAAATTGTTTAGCGCGTAACCCAATGAGAAGCTTTCCTTTTTTCTGTAAAGAAAATTGGGATGCTTTTTTATTTTATAAAGGTTTCTAATTTTTTTATAAAAGTTTTATTTTTTAAAAGGTTGGTTAGTAGTTTGTTGAGATAACAAGCTTAAAGTTCTTTAAATGATTTGCAAATAAAGTTTGTATAAGTAATAAATACGTGTATCTTTGCACACGCAATAACGCAACGGTCTGGTAGTTCAGTTGGTTAGAATGTCGCCCTGTCACGGCGAAGGTCGCGGGTTCGAGTCCCGTCCAGACCGCAAATATTGCTAAAAGCTTCAAATTTATATTTGAAGCTTTTTTTGTTTAAAAAAAGACTTGATTCAATGTAAAACTTAA
>CALHCQ010000144.1 GCA_937936645.1 uncultured Algibacter sp. | reverse complement strand
CCGCCTTTTTCTATTTGCTCAAGATTGATTTGTAACTCCTGTATATATGGATCTACTAACGAATCGTCTTTTATTTTACGTATTTTTATTTTTTTGTTCTTACGTACAATTGCCATTTCTTCATCTTCAAGATATATGGCGTTTTTTGTGTATTCTATAAATGGAGACGCATCACTAGCTATAAAATATTCATTATCACCAACCCCTATTGCTAATGGGCTACCTAAGCGTGCAATGACAATTTCTTCTGGTCTTTTTTTGTCGAATACAGCAATGGCGTATGCGCCTACTACTTGATTAAGTGCTATTTGTACGGCTTTACCAAGTTTTAAACCTTGTTGTTTTTGTACGTCTTCTATTAAGTTTACAAGTACTTCTGTATCTGTATCAGATTTAAAGGTATAATCTCTAGATTTTAGTTCCTGACGAAGTGATTCGTAATTTTCTATAATTCCATTATGTATAATAACGATATCCCCAGAATTTGAAGCGTGAGGGTGAGAGTTAACATCGTTTGGAATACCGTGTGTTGCCCAACGTGTGTGACCAATACCAATACTTCCATGTCTTGTTATTTCGTTATTAGCCTTAGATTCTAGATCTGCTACTTTTCCTTTTGTTTTTGATGTTTTTAAATCTTTACCGTCAAATAATGCTATTCCTGCACTATCATAACCACGATATTCAAGGCGTTTTAAACCTTCTATTATTATAGGGTAAGCTTCTTTTTCTCCTATATAACCAACTATTCCACACATACTTAGGCGTTTTAGTTTATTTAATTTGGTTCTGTAGAGAAGATTTCTAATGTCATTCTTCTGTTGTCTTCTACATTAGTATTGCTACCGTGTAAAACAGTACCTCTTGTTGTTAATAATGTAGATGTTGGAACACCTGTTACAACGTCTTTACTATTTAAAATCTCAGAACTGTTTGTAATATTAGGAGTGCTAGATATAATCAAGCCTAAACTTGTACTCGAAGAATCTCTTAATATAATTCTATTTAGGTGTTCTGTAACTCTAATTTTATAACTCGAAATGCCATTTTCGTCTGTTTGTCTTAAACCCAAAGTAGGGTCTGTTCCATCTACATTATGGTCTAATATAGGCGTGTTATTTGCAACATCGTATGCGTATACCTTATCATTTTGATGTGCATTTGTGTCTAAAATTGTGTTTTCATCTTCATAAACAAGTAAAATAGCCTCATTTATAATGCGTTTTAATATAAAATTTCCATTTCGTCTAGCGTAGCCATTTTCATCCTCGGTTTCACCTGGCTGTAGAATGTAACCTGTATCTACACGTTGCCTGTAGGTTTTTTTAAAACAATCTAAAGCGGTCTCTTCTGTATTGGTTTCTTCACAATTTACTAGTCCGTCAAAAAGATCAACTACAGCCATAGATCCCGTGCCTTTTAAGTATAATTGAGAGTCTCCAAGTTCGCTATCTCCATTGCTTAATGAGGGTGTAAAATCGTTTTTAAATGTGTTCAGGATATTTTGTCCAAAATTTAACACATAAGGGGTTTTAGTTAATCTACTTTTATCTTCATTTTCGTTCTTAAAATGTATACTGATATTAGCACCATCTGTATTAAGTAGAATTATTTGCCCATCGGTATTAATAGTTTCCACTTTAAAATAAACGCCTCTAAAATAATCGTTAAAATTGTCTGGGTTACTTAAAGTAGATAAGCCGCTTTGCGAAAGTATAATATTGGTCCATAAATTTATGTTATCACTATTAACTGTTCCATCTAAATTTTGGGTTAAATTTAGTCTTAATGCTGGAGGTGAAAATTGTAAAGGGTCAGCATTTGGATTTGTAATTATGGCGCTATTACTAGGTGTGAACTCATCTATTTGATATAGTAGTGTTTCTCTCGCATTATCAAAATTTATAGTTAAATTATCTGTTATAGCTGTGTTATTAATATTGTTAAAAGCATTAGAATAGTAATTCTGTGCTTCGACATTTTGAGAATTTGGATTAAAATCTCTTAGTAGAAAATTATTCCTGTAAATGCTAAGTTTTATAGGTGCGTTTTTGTTTCCAAAAACACTATCTAGAGTATAAATAGGTATGTTTGATGCGCTAGAAGTTCCTGTTTGTCTACTAAAGTATGGTATGTTTAAAACAACAGAGTCTAAAACAGGATTAATACCAAAAGTGGCATTGTTTGTTGTAGGACTTAATTGAGAAACAATACTTGCTGTAGTTGTTCCATATATTGGGTCGTTAAAAACACCAAGTAAACTAGATCTTAAGTTGTTAATTCTTAGAGAATCTAGTCTTTTATTGTATGCTAAAACATTAGAACTTGTTTTAACAACGTTAAAATTAATATTTTCTTCTCCAATAACATCGCTCTCGATGTTGTTAAAATCATTATCGCAACTTGATGATATCAAAATTGCAAAAAGTAAACAGGTATATTTTAGAAGTCTAAATAATTTTATCATAAAAAGGGGCGTTGCTACTAGCTTAAGACTTCTGTGTTTATAAACTCGGTGTATGCTTCTCCAAATTCTTCTTTGCTTTTGTGTTCTAACATAGGTTTGTTAGATTCTTTTATATAGGCTTCTAAGCTTTCAGGAATGTTTTCAGAACCTACAATTAGAGCGTCAGAGTAATCTACAGCTACTTTCATTAAATTTGTATAGGTTGGCTCTTCTAAACCTTTTATAGCTTCCTCTTCTATATTATCAAATTTAATTTTGTTTAACATGTCCCTATTTAACGTGTCATCAAAGGTTTGATTGTACACCGATGTTACTATTTTACTTTCGTTAAATAAAGGCTCACCTTTATAGTATTCTTTTAGGTAAAGAGGTAGTAGAGAGGCTAGCCATCCATGTACATGAATAACATCTGGCGACCAATTAAGTTTCTTTACAGTTTCTATAACACCTTTTGCAAAAAATATGGCACGCTCGTCGTTGTCTGGAAAAAGTTCACCTTTATCGTTTGTTACAGTTGCTTTACGTTTAAAGTATTCTTCGTTATCAATAAAATAGACTTGTATACGTTCTTTAGGGATAGAAGCTACTTTTATTATAAGTGGCATATCTAGGTCGTTTATTACTAAATTAATTCCAGATAACCTTATAACTTCGTGTAGTTGGTGTCTTCTTTCATTTATGTTGCCATACTTAGGCATAAAAATTCTAATTTGTCCGCCTTGTTGATTTACCATTCTTGGTGCCTCAAACGACATTGAAGAGATTTCGGTTTCTGGTAAGTAAGGTACTACCTCAGATGATACATATAATATCTTCTTATCTTTCATACTTGATATATTTTGCTATTTATGTGTTGCGGTTAAAAAAAATAATATTTTAATTTTGAATTCTTATCTTGAAGAATATCAAGGTTTAATTTTTTAAAACCGACCCTGTTTTTAATAAAAACAAGATAAAAAACACGCAAAAGTACAAAAAATTATGCAAATTCCCTTTGAAATATTAAGTTTGCACCCGTTAAAATTTTATTAAATGTTAAATGTATTTACTAATAAGGCTGCCATAACAGGTGCTATTGCAGCATATAAATTACAAAAAGAGACTGTTGGTTTTGTTCCTACAATGGGAGCGTTGCACCAAGGACATCTTGCTTTGGTTAAAAAAGCTTTACTAGATACTAGTTTTGTTGTTGTAAGTATATTTGTAAATCCAACGCAGTTTGATAATAATGATGATTTAGAAAAATACCCAAGAACTCTAGATGATGATGTTAAACTATTACAAACACTAAGTAAAAATCGAATATTGGTTTACGCACCATCGGTTTTCGATATTTACCAAGGTAAAACAGTAGCAGATTCTTTTAATTTTGACGGATTGGAGTTTGAAATGGAAGGGCGTTTTAGGACAGGGCATTTTGATGGCGTTGGTACCATTGTTAAGCGTTTTTTTGAAATAATAAAACCGCAGAAAGCTTATTTTGGAGAGAAAGATTTTCAACAATTGGCTATTGTAAAAAAAATGGTTCAAAAACATGCCATTCCTGTTCAAGTTATTGGGTGTCCTATTTACAGAGAGCCTAGTGGTTTAGCTATGAGTTCCAGAAACACAAGGCTTAACCCGTCGTGTAAAGCTATGGCGCCATTTGTATATAAAACACTTGCCACCGTTAGGGATAACTTTGGCACAAAACGTGTAGAAGAAATGCTAGAGTGGGTAAGCAGCCAATTTGCTAAGCAAGATGTTTTAAAATTAGAGTATTTTATAATTGCAGACGTAGAGACCTTAAAGCCAGCTCAAGAAAAACAAGAAACAAAAAAATACCGTGCTTTTATAGCGGTATATGCAGATGATGTTAGACTTATAGATAATATCGCATTAAATTAATTACCTTTACCACATGCAAATTCAAGTAGTAAAATCTAAAATTCACAGAGTAAAAGTTACAGGAGCCGATTTAAATTACATTGGTAGTATTACTATCGACGAAGATTTAATGGAAGCCGCTAACATTATTCAAGGCGAAAAAGTACAGATTGTAAATAACAATAACGGTGCAAGGCTAGAAACTTATGCTATCCCTGGTCCAAGAAATAGTGGCGAAATAACACTAAATGGAGCAGCAGCAAGATTAGTAGCTCAAGGCGATGTACTTATATTAATTACATATGCTTTTATGGATATAGAAGAGGCTAAGGTTTTTAAGCCATCTTTAGTATTTCCAGACGAGGCTACAAACCTTTTAAAATAATATAAATATTGAATAAGCAAGTTTTAAAAGTTTTAAAAATATTACTTCCGCTTGCGTTAGGTGTTTTACTTGTTCTTTATTCGTTATCTAAAGTTTCCATATCAGAATTGCTAGTTTATATTAAAAAAGCAAACTATAATTGGATTTTGTTGGGTATGTTTCTTGGTATGTTAAGTCATTTGTCCCGTGCTTACCGGTGGCTTTTTCAATTGGAGCCTATGGGGTATAAAGTAAAGTTTGGTAACAGTGTTATGGCTGTTTTTGCCACTTATTTAATTAATTATACCGTACCTCGGGCAGGAGAGGTTGCAAGAGCTACTATACTAACAAATTATGAAGGTGTGCCCTTCGAAAAAGGGTTTGGTACTATTGTAGCAGAGCGTATTGCAGATTTGTTTGTTATGCTTAGTATAGTTGCAGTAACACTATTTTTGCAGTTCGATTTTATATATGGTTTTTTAATAGATAAATTTAACCCTGTAAAAATAATACTTGCCTTAGTGTTACTCTTGTTGTTTGTTATTACCCTTTTCTTTTATATAAAACGTAGCACATCTAAAATAGCATTAAAATTAAAGCAATTAGTTAGCGGGTTAATAGAAGGGTTTACCAGTATTTTTAAAATGAAAAAAAAATGGGCTTTTATTTTTCATACGCTTTTTATTTGGTCTATGTATTTGCTCATGTTTTATGTAACATCTCTTGCTGTAGTCGACTTAAATACAGTTCCTGTAGGTGCTATTTTAATAGCTTTTATATCGGCTAGTTTTAGTATTGCAGCCACTAATGGAGGTATAGGTTCTTACCCTTTAGCCATATATGCAGCCTTTTCTGTGTTTAGTATAGCTAAAGAGCCTAGTATTGCATTTGGCTGGATTATGTGGTCTTCTCAAACGTTAATGATTATTGTTTTTGGAGGAATCTCGTTAATTTATTTACCCATATTCAACCGTAAGTAAGCTTAATGTTTCTTTAAAAAGGGTGTAATAAGTTATGAGTTAATTTATTACCTTGCGGTATTAATTTCAAAATTAGTTTTTAAAATGAAATATCTATTTTCCTTTCTTTTATTGTTTATAACATCTAGTGTTGTAAATGCTCAGGTTAAACACGAAATTATAAGATCTGCCAAGTTAGAAGATTCTCGTCAAATAAAAATTCAGTTGCCAAGAGGTTATAAACAAGGTTCGCAAAATACGTATCCTTTGTTTGTTGTTTTTGATGGTGATTATATGTTTGAGCTTGTTGCAGGTAACGTAGATTATTATTCGTATTGGGAAGACATGCCAGAAGCTATAGTTGTTGGTGTAAATCAATTTGGTAAGCGTG
Organism: uncultured Algibacter sp.; assembly: GCA_937936645.1. GTDB lineage: Bacteria > Bacteroidota > Bacteroidia > Flavobacteriales > Flavobacteriaceae > Postechiella. Next base: position 963 of record CALHCQ010000144.1, on the reverse strand, counting down.
ATGACGATTGTTTATATGCCGAAAAAACATCTTTACCTATAGGTGCAGGTGCTAATTTCTTTGAGTTTATAGGTTTAGAGCTTATTCCGTATTTAGAAAAAAATTATAATATAGGCGATTTTAAAGTCGCAGTGGGGCACGGAGATACAGCAAACTTTATAAATTACTATTTATTAAAAGAAGCTCCTTTATTTAAGGGATATATTGCTATGAGTCCTAAATTTGCGCCAAATATGTTAGAATATATACCAGAGCAATTTAATAAATTACAAGCTCCTATATCTTACTACTTAGCAGATACAAATACAGACAAAAAAATAATGTTAGAGATGTCTAAGGCTTTAAATGAAGATTTATCTGCCATAAATAAAGATAACATTAAATACAGTTATGATAATTTTGATAAAGAAACAAAATATACCTTACCAATGCATGCTATTCCTAGTGCTTTAGAGAATATTTTTAAAATATATCAACCAATTTCTAGAAAAGAGTATAAAGAGGTTATTTTACCATTAGAAATTTCTCCTGTATTATATTTACAAGAAAAATACGAGTCTATATCTAGTTTATTTGGTATAGATAAAAAGATATTAATAAATGATTTTAAAGCCATAGCAGCCGCTATAGAGAAAAATGAAAGTTTCGAATATTTTGAAGCTTTAGGTAAAATGGCAAGAAAACAATATCCAAGCACACTTTTAGGAAGCTACTATATGGCGCGTTTTTACGAAGAAACTGGAGAACCTAAAAAAGCCATGCGTACTTACCAATCGGCTTACACTTTAAAAGGGATTGCAGGTATAACAAAAGAGTTGATGTTAGAAAAAGCAGAAGCTATAAAAGCAGACTTCGGATATTAATTTATATTACAAAAAAGATTAAATGGCTAAGGTGAAAACCACTTTTTTTTGTCAGTCTTGTGGCAATCAATATTCTAAATGGCAAGGGCAATGTACAGCA
>CALHCQ010000143.1 GCA_937936645.1 uncultured Algibacter sp. | reverse complement strand
TATCTCTTACAGTTAATGCCCAATTAAGAGTTCTGGCTACGGTAGATACCGATTCCCAAGGGCTATTAAGACCAGGGTTAGAAGCTGTTAATTGATTACTAATTACACTAGTAATTCTTGGTATAGATCTATTAGGCGATAGTGTCGGTGGTAGCGATCTATTAGTAGATCCAAACCTTAAATTAGATCCAAAATTATTGGTGTTTACCACGCCAGTATCTATTTGTTCCCAGCAATAGGTAAGTATGTCGTTTGTATCAGTATCTATAGCGCTTCCTTTTAACGTATAAGGGGTACCTATAGGAATAGAAAAATTATTGCCTGCATTGGCTACTGGTGGCCTGTTATTTATTGTTGAGTTTATTTGACAATTTTTTCCAGCGACATTAGTTAGTATTTGATTAATACTATGATAATGAAAATAAGGATCACTATCTAATTGTATGTTGTTTTCTCCAGTAATACCAGCATAGGCCATAACGGTACTTCCACTTCCTGGTTCAGATTGAAAACCAGTACCTTCGTTTTCAAAAGCCCAAGTGTGGCTTCCTCCCATTTGATGACCAATTTCATGAGCAACTAAATTTATATCAAATCGATCTCCTGCGGGAAAACCAGCTGCCGCACTATATCCTCGTCCCTTCCTACCGCTATTGTCGCATACACAGCCTAAACAGCCGCCATTACCTATGCCTCCTTCGGCTCCTAAAAGATGACCAATATCATAATTACTATTGCCTACATTTATACTTAGTGTATTTTGTAATTCACTAGACCAATTATCACTGTTATTGGCATTTGAGTAAGGATCCCTATCTGCATTTAAAAAAATAAGGTTTGTAGCATCTATAAGTTCAAACGTTATAGCCATGTCAGTTTCAAACACAGCATTTGTACGAGTTAAGGTTGCATTTATACCTGCAAGAGCACCGGCAACTGTGCCTCCATGAAACGCTGTGTATTCGCCATTTGTAGATACGGCTATTCTAAATTTTTGTAATGTTTGGTTATTAGCACCACCGTTATTATTAGTATTAGCACTTCGAGATGTTTTACTTGTTGTCCTATTAATATCTTCGTTTAAACAGTTGTACGGATTTTTCCCTTTGTGTGATTCGCTTGTATATACTATAAATTGATTGTTTTTAATATCTACTTGATGAATAAATACATCGGCCTTATTTGGATACATAATCATTGCTTGCATGCCTCTAGGAGAGTTGCTCATGTATAATTTTGCGCCTGTTTTATTTGTACTTATACCTTTATAAGATTTAATATTTGGATATTTTTTAGCAAGCGAAGGTGCGAAAACAGAAGTTTCTTGAACTTTAAACGTATCAAAACCACCCAGATAGTTAGGAAGTGTAATGCGTGTGCTTTTTTTATTGTTATTATTTGTTTTACCTAAGTTATTATTAAAATTTGAAATGTTAAGTTCAAAAAACTGTAAATTACCTTTGTTAAGTTGTAGACTTTCAATTTTATCTAGATTATTAATGCTGTTTATAGATTTCCAAGAAGAATTTTGTCCAAAACTATAAAAGATAGCCAAAAACATTGTGATTGATAAAACATAGTGTAGCTTTGTTTTCATAATAAAAAATATTTTGGCTTTTAAATTAGTACTCTAGGTTAGTCTAGATGTACTAATGTTAATAGCAATTTTAAGCTTTTATGAGTAAAGTTAAAAACATAGAAAAATATAACCCTGTAAAACAGTCTGTTGTGACTATTGGCACTTTTGACGGTGTACATATAGGACATCAACAAATAGTAAATAGGTTAATAGAATCGACTAAAGATAACGATTTAGCATCTATTATTCTAACTTTTTTCCCACATCCGCGCATGGTGTTGCAAAAAGATGCTAATATAAAACTTTTAAATACCATTAGCGAACGTAGAACTATTTTAGATGCTTTGGGCTTAGATTACTTACTAATAAAGACATTTTCGTTCGATTTTTCTAGGCTTACAGCCGAAGATTTTGTTAAAGATATACTAGTAGATAAGCTTCGTGTAAAAAAAGTTATTATAGGTTACGACCATAGGTTTGGAAGAAATAGAAACGCAAGTATAGACGATTTAAAACGCTTTGGAGCTTTATATCATTTTGATGTTGAAGAAATATCGGCGCAAGATATTAATGCGGTTGCAGTAAGCTCAACAAAAATAAGAAAAGCTTTAAGTACAGGCGATATTGTTAAGGCAAACACCTATTTGGGGTATCGTTTCATGATAACAGGTACTGTGGTAAGAGGTAAGGCGTTGGGTCGAAAAATAGAATTTCCCACAGCCAATATAAAAGTTAGTGAAGATTATAAATTAATACCCAAACAAGGCGCTTACATTATAGAAACATTGATAGATAAAATACCTGTGTTTGGTATGATGAATATTGGTGTAAATCCAACCGTAAATGGTAACGAACAAACCATAGAAGTGCATTTCTTTAATTTTGATAAAGATATTTATGATACCGAAATTCAAATACATTTAATTGATAGAATTAGAGACGAACATAAATTCGAATCCATAGAAGCTCTTAAAGAGCAGCTTTTTAAAGACAAAGCTTATACCTTAAACTTTTTAAAAACATACTACAACCATGAATAAGTTTTTGTTTAAACACATCGATAATACGTCGTTGGTTGTTTTTCGAGTTATTTTTGGTTTACTCTGCTTTTTAGAGTCTGTTGGTGCTATTTTTACAGGTTGGGTTAAGCGTACGCTTATGGCACCCCAAGCAACATTTAATTTTATAGGTTTAGATTGGCTGCAACCCTTACCTGGCTATGGTATGTATGTGTACTACCTTGTCATGGGAGGTTTAGCTTTATTGGTTATGCTTGGTTACAAGTATAGGTTTGCAATAATTGGTTTTACCGTGCTTTGGTCTGGCACGTATTTCATGCAAAAGGCGTCTTACAATAATCATTATTATTTGCTTATTTTATTAAGCGCTATTATGGCCATACAACCAGCCAACACCTATTTGTCGCTAGATGCAAAAAAGAACCCTAGCATAAAAAAAACAGCAATGCCCCAGTGGTGTAAATGGATTTTTATATTACAAATGTTTATAGTTTACACCTATGCTTCTATAGCAAAAATATACCCCGATTGGCTAGACACAACAGTTATAGGCTTATTAATGGAAGGTAAAAAGCATTATTTTGTAGTGGGCGAGTGGTTGCAAAGTAAGCCGTTACATTATATTTTGGCTTATGGAGGTATTTTGTTCGATGGGCTCATTATACCTTTACTACTCTTTAAGCCAACGCGAAAAATAGCTTTTATTTTATCGATATTTTTTCACTTATTTAACTCGTTTATATTTCAAGTTGGTATTTTTCCGTATTTATCTTTAGCTTTTATTTTGTTTTTTTACGAGCCTAAAATTATTCATAAACTATTTTTAAAAAGCAAACCCTATTATAATTTAGATGAAGTTAAGGTACCAAGTTACAGCAAACCTTTTTTAGTAATTTTAACCTGTTACTTCTTGGTTCAAATAGCATTACCGTTAAGGCATCATTTTATAAAAGATAATGTATTATGGACCGAAGAGGGTCATAGACTCTCTTGGCGTATGATGCTTAGGTCTAAATACGGCATTGCCAAATACAAAGTAGTAAACAAAAAAACACAGCAGGTAACGCGAGTTAAATTATCTAATTACTTAACAGCAAAGCAGAGCCGTTTAGCGAGCTCTAAGCCCGACGTTATTTGGCAATTTGCACAGCGTTTAAAAAAAGAATATAGTAAAAAAGGACAAGACGTTGCTGTGTTTGTAGACTGTAAAGTACAGGTTAACGGACGAGATTATAAACAATTAACCAACCCTAAAGTAGATCTTGCTGAGGTTAAATGGCAAACTTTTAAACATGCCAATTGGATTTTACCATCAAAACAAGACTAGTTATATTTGCAATTCATTAAATTAGCCACTTAAATTTTTACACATGTTACAGGTTCCATTTATAAAAGAAAATAAAGCGTTAGTAATCGCACAATTAGCTAAAAGAAATTTAGACGCTACAGGTATGATTGATAATGTTATTTCTTTTGATGAAGATAGAAAACGCATTCAAACAAAATTAGATGAAACCTTAGCAGAGTCCAATACACTGTCTAAAGAAATAGGTCATTTGTATAAATCTGGCGAAGCACAAAAAGCCAATCTTTTAAAAGAAAAAACAGGAAAATTAAAAGAAGCTAGTAAGCAGTTAACCGAAGATTTACAAAACAAAATAAATGCTTTAAACGAGCTGTTGTATAAAATACCTAATGTGCCTAATATTTTGGTGCCTGCAGGAAGTACAGACGAGGATAACGAAGAGGTTTTTAGAGAAGGTAACATTCCTGAGTTGCATGAAGGTGCTCTACCTCACTGGGAATTAGCAAAGAAATACGATATTATAGATTTTGAACTTGGCAACAAAATAGCAGGAGCTGGATTTCCTGTGTATAAAGGTAAAGGAGCACGACTACAACGTGCATTAATAGCTTACTTTTTAGACAAAAATACAGCGGCAGGATATACCGAGTATCAATTACCACATTTAGTAAACGAAGCCTCTGGTTTTGGTACAGGGCAATTGCCAGATAAAGAAGGGCAAATGTACCATGTTACTGCAGACGATTTATATTTAATACCAACAGCCGAAGTGCCTGGAACAAATATATTTAGAGATGTTTTACTTAACAAAGCCGATTTGCCTATAGGTATAACAGGCTACACGCCATGTTTTCGTAGAGAGGCAGGAAGTTATGGAGCTCATGTTCGTGGTTTAAATAGACTACATCAATTCGATAAAGTAGAAATTTTGCGTGTCGAGCATCCATCTCAATCCTATAAGGCTTTAGACGGTATGGTAAACCATGTTAAAACCATATTACAAGAATTAAAATTACCATACAGGATTTTAAGACTTTGTGGTGGCGATTTAGGTTTTACAGCAGCTTTAACTTACGATTTCGAGTTGTTTTCTACAGCGCAAGACCGTTGGTTAGAAATATCATCGGTATCTAATTTCGAAACCTACCAAGCCAATCGTTTAAAATTACGTTTTAAAAACGATCAAGGTAAAAACGAGTTAGCACATACACTTAATGGAAGTTCTTTAGCTTTACCAAGAGTATTAGCCGGTATTTTAGAAAACTGCCAAACAGAGGCCGGTATTGTTATACCAGAAGTTTTACAACCTTATACAGGTTTTAGCATTATAGATTAAACGGTTTTATTTGGTGTAGTGTAAATACAAATATCTTGTATTTAATAATAACTAAAATAGCATTTGTTATATTTACAAAATGAGATTAATACTTGTTTTATGTTTATTTGTATGTAGCCATGTTGTGGCTCAAAATGCTATTCTTGCAGAAGACTATTTAAAAAATGGAGATTTTGAAAAAGCTTTGTATGCGTATAAAAAGCTTTACAAGGAATCGCCGTCTTCAACAAAATACATAAATAAACTTATTAATGTACATCAAGAATTAGAGCAATATAACGAAGTAGAAACCTTACTGCTAAAAGCTTTAGAACGTAGAAAATATCCGAGTTTTTATGTCGAGCTAGGCTATAATTATCAATTACAAAATAACGAAAGTAAAGCCAAAACGTATTATAATAAAGCTATTGCAAGTGTAGACGACAATGTAAATAATGCATACTCGGTAGCAAGAAGTTTTCAAAATCATAGTCTTTTAAACGAAACAATAACGGTTTACGAAAAGGCGATGCTTTTAAACCCCAAGCTTAATTTTAAACTACAACTTGCCAAAATTTACGGCGAGCAAGGTAATGTAGAAAAAATGCTTAATAGCTATTTAGATTATGCACAACGCGATAAAGGATCTATAAGTTATATAAAACGTGCCGTTAACGATTTTATAAGCGAAAATAGTAGCAATCCAAATAATATTACATTTCGTAATATTTTAATAAAAAAACTACAAGAGTCGCCAAACGTTATATGGAACGATTTATTAAGTTGGATGTTTATACAACAAAAAGACTTTAAAAAAGCTTTTGTGCAAGAAAAAGCAATATACAAAAGGCGATTAGGTAGTTTATTTAGAATACAAGTTTTAGCATCTATAGTAGAAAAAGAAAACGAGCCAGAAATAGCGCAATCTATACTAGAATACGTTTTAGAAAACGCTCAAGACGATGCTACTAAAATAGAAACACATCATAATTTGCTGGCCTTACAAACCAAACTGGCTACAAAAGAAGACTACAATAATATAGACCAGAAATACACAGCCGTTTTTAATACCTTTGGTAGGCAGTCCAATACCTTTAAATTGCAAATAGCCTACGCTCATTTTTTAGCATTTTATAAAAATGAGACAAAACAGGCGACTCAATTATTAAAAAAAACGCTTAAACTTCCTTTAGGTAAAGCACAGCAAGCGCAAATAAAATTAGAGCTAGGCGATATACTTGTATTGCAAGAAAAATTTAATCAAGCTTTAATCTATTATACACAAATACAGCGCAATTTAAAAAACAGTACCATATCTCAAGAAGCGCGTTTTAAGGTTGCTAAGGCAAGTTATTATAAAGGTGATTTTAAGTGGGCAGAATCTCAATTAAAAATATTAAAAGCGTCTACGTCTCAATTAATAGCTAACGATGCGTTAGACTTAAAACTTTTAATATCAGATAATAAATACGAAGACTCTTTGCAAACCGCTTTAAAACTTTACGCTAAAGCCGATTTGTTAACTTTTCAGAATAAAAAAACAGAAGCAATTACCGTATTAAATTCCATTTTAAAAAACCACAATACAGAGCCTATTGTAGCCCAAGCTTTATTAAAGCAAGCCCAATTGTACACAAGTACATTACAATTCGATAAAGCCAAAGCAAATTACGAGGTTATCATAGAAAATTATAACGATGGTATTCTAACAGACGATGCCTATTATGCGCTAGCCAATATTTACGAAAAGCAGTTTAAACAACCCGAGCAAGCAAAAGCGCTGTACGAGAAAATTATTTTTAATCATGCCGATAGTATTTACTTTGTAGAAGCTCGAAAAAAATACAGAGCCTTACGTGGCGATAGCATAAATTAACATAACAAATAAAATACAATAGTATGTATATATACAATGTAACAGCAAACATAGACAACGCTGTACATACCGAATGGTTAACTTGGATAAAAGAACATATTCCTGTGGTTTTAGCAACAGGTAAATTCGAAAAAGCCACCTTAACACGTGTCTTGGTAGAAGAAGAAATGGGAGGGGTAACCTACTCTGTACAATACAAATCGTACTCGCGCGAAGCACTCGATGCCTTTTACAAAGAAGATGCCGAAAAATTTAGACTCGAAGCCTTAAAAAAGTTTGCAGATAAAATGCTAACCTTTACCACAGAGCTTCAAATTATAGACGAGTATACCGTTAATTTTAAATAAACGTTAAACACCGTTTAACGCGTTTAAGTTTTATATCTTTGCCTAACTTTAACACCTATAATTCGTGGCAAGTCATTCCAATAAACATCAAGTAAAAGCAAAGAAATTTTTAGGGCAACATTTCTTAACAGACGAGACTATTGCTCAAGACATTGCAGATGCTCTTACTTTAAAAAACTATAAAAAGGTTTTAGAAATAGGCCCTGGTATGGGGGTGTTAACCAAGTACTTGCTTAAAAAGCCAGTAACAACCTATGTTATAGAAATAGATGGCGAATCGGTAGAGTACTTGCAAGCCAACTATCTTAATTTGGCGCCAAGAATTATAGAAAAAGATTTTTTAAAATACAATTTAAACGAGGTCTTTAATAACGAGCCCTTTGCTATAGTAGGTAATTTCCCGTATAATATATCTACACAAATTGTTTTTAAAACGTTAGAAATGCGCGATCAAATACCAGAATTTTCAGGTATGTTTCAAAAAGAGGTAGCACAGCGTATTTGCTCTAAAGAGGGTAGTAAAGTGTATGGCATTTTATCGGTATTAACCCAAGCATTTTATCATGCCGAGTATTTATTTACCGTGCCGCCAAACGTATTTAATCCGCCACCAAAAGTAGACTCTGGCGTACTGCGTCTTACACGTAAAGAAAACAACCAATTGCCATGCAGCGAAAAACTATTTTTTAGAGTTGTAAAAGCTGCATTTCAACAACGCAGAAAAACCCTGCGTAACAGTTTAAAAACATTTAATTTAAGCGATAA
>CALHCQ010000142.1 GCA_937936645.1 uncultured Algibacter sp. | reverse complement strand
GCTGCACTTAGAGCTGCTGTAATGGATATGGCTATTATTCCAATGATTTGTGGTTCTGCGTTTAAAAACAAAGGGGTACAGTTCTTATTAGATGCTGTATGTCGTTACTTACCATCTCCAACAGATAAAGAGGGTATTATTGGTACCGATCCAGATACTGGAAAAGAGATTTTACGTAAGCCAGATGTAAAGGAGCCTTTCGCTGCTTTAGCATTTAAAATTGCAACCGATCCTTTTGTTGGTCGTTTAGCCTTTTTCCGTGCTTACTCTGGTCGTTTAGATGCGGGTTCTTACGTTTTAAATAACCGTTCTGGTAAAAAAGAACGTATATCTCGTATATACCAAATGCATGCTAACAAGCAAAATGCTATCGATTTTATCGAGGCTGGAGATATTGGAGCTGCTGTTGGATTTAAATCTATAAAAACAGGAGATACTTTATCATCAGAAAAAGATCCTATCGTATTAGAATCTATGGATTTCCCAGATCCAGTAATTGGTATTGCTGTAGAGCCAAAAACTAAGGCAGATGTAGATAAATTAGGTATTGGATTAGCTAAATTAGCTGAAGAAGATCCTACATTTACTGTACGTTCTGACGAAGCTTCAGGTCAAACCATTATTTCTGGAATGGGTGAGCTTCACCTAGACGTTATTGTAGACCGTTTAAAGCGTGAATTTAAAGTAGAAGTTAGCCAAGGTCAGCCACAGGTTGAGTACAAGGAAGCTATTACACAATCTGCAGATCACAGAGAGGTTTACAAGAAACAATCTGGTGGTCGTGGTAAATTTGCCGATATCGTATTTACAGTAGAACCAGCAGAAGAAGGTCAAGTTGGTCTTCAATTCGAATCAATAATTAAAGGTGGTAACGTTCCTAAAGAATTTATCCCATCTATTGAGAAAGGATTTAAAATGGCTATGGTTAACGGTCCTCTAGCAGGATACGAAATCGATGCTATGAAAGTGACATTAAAAGATGGTTCTTACCACGATGTCGATTCAGATCAATTATCATTCGAATTAGCTGCTAAACTAGGATTTAAAGCTTGTGCTAAAGCTGCCAAAGCTGTTATTATGGAGCCTATTATGAAACTTGAGGTGATTACACCAGAAGAAAATATGGGTGATATTGTAGGAGATTTAAATAGAAGAAGAGGTCAAGTTAGTGACATGGGAGACAGAGCTGGTGCAAAAACTGTAAAAGCAACTGTTCCATTATCAGAAATGTTTGGATATGTAACAACATTAAGAACATTATCATCTGGTCGTGCAACATCGACTATGGAATTCTCACACTATGCTGAAACTCCTTCTAACATATCAGAAGAGGTAATAAAAGCTGCTAAAGGCGTTGAATCGTAAATCTTAAGAAAATGAGTCAAAAAATCAGAATAAAATTAAAGTCTTACGATCATAACTTAGTAGATAAGTCTGCTGATAAGATTGTAAAAACAGTAAAAAGTACTGGTGCTGCTGTAACGGGACCTATCCCTTTACCAACACACAAGAAAATTTTCACTGTATTACGTTCTCCACACGTAAACAAGAAATCTAGAGAGCAATTTCAATTATCTTCTTATAAGAGATTATTAGATATTTACTCTTCGTCATCAAAAACTATTGATGCATTAATGAAACTTGAATTACCAAGTGGTGTAGAAGTAGAAATTAAAGTGTAATGCTTTATTTGTATAAATTAAAAAGAGGTTGCTTTTAAAGTAACCTCTTTTTTTTGTTTATATAACTGATTGTTACATTGTTGCCATGCGATTATTAGTGCGTTTTATTATTTATTTGTTTATTAGAATATAATTAATTATGTTTTTGTATTCCTAATTTTAATAGTTTTAGGTAAGACTGCTAAAAATAGATAATCACTTCGATTTTAATAAATGTATGATTTATAAAACTTTATAGAAAAATAAGTAGAGGTTTACTTTGTTTATTTGATAAAAAACAATACTTTTGCACACAGAAAAATTTGTAGTGATGCTACAGATTACATGTCTCACCGATGCGGTCGCGAGAAAAACGGTAAAAATACATTCAAGGACGAAGCGTATTTTGTCCTTTTGTTTTTTAAATAAATTAATTAATAATCAAAGATTAACAAGGTATAGCTTTGTTAATCGTAAATCGTAAATTAAATGTCTGGGTTAATTGGAAAAAAAATCGGTATGACCAGCATCTTCGATGAAAATGGTAAAAATATGCCATGTACAGTAATCGAAGCTGGGCCATGTATCGTTACCCAAGTCAGAACTCAAGAAGTTGATGGTTATGAAGCTATTCAACTTGGTTTCGATGACGCGACAGAAAAAAGTGCTACTAAAGCTGATTTAGGTCATGCTAAAAAAGCAGGTACTTCTGTAAAACGCAAAGTTGTTGAATTCAAAGGTTTTGGTGAGGAGTACAAATTAGGAGATGCAGTAACAGTAGATTTCTTCGAAGAAGGAGAATTTGTTGATGTTGCAGGAACTTCAAAAGGTAAAGGATTTCAAGGTGTTGTAAAACGTCATGGTTTCGGTGGTGTAGGTCAAGCTACTCACGGTCAGCATAACCGTTTAAGAGCTCCTGGTTCTATTGGTGCAGCGTCTTATCCTGCTAGAGTTTTTAAGGGTATGAAAATGGCCGGAAGAATGGGTGGAGATACTGTAAAAGTTCAAAATTTAAAAGTATTAAAAGTAGTTGCTGAAAAGAATCTACTTGTTGTGAAAGGGTGTGTTCCTGGACACAAAAACGCTTATGTAATTATTCAGAAGTAATGGAAGTAGCAGTTTTAGATATAAACGGAAAAGACACAGGTAGAAAGGCAGACCTTTCTAGCGATGTGTTTGCTATTGAGCCAAATAATCATGCATTATACTTGGATGTTAAGCAATATTTAGCAAACCAAAGACAAGGAACTCACAAATCTAAAGAGAGGGCTGAGATTTCTGGATCTACACGCAAGATTAAGAAGCAAAAAGGTACAGGTACTGCCAGAGCAGGTAGTATTAAGTCTGGTGTTTTTAAAGGTGGTGGACGTATGTTTGGTCCAAGACCAAGAAACTACAGTTTTAAGTTAAATAAAAACTTAAAGCGTTTAGCACGTAAATCGGCTTTTAGTACCAAAGCAGGAGAGCAGTCAATTACAGTTTTAGAAGACTTTAATTTTGATGCTCCAAAAACAAAAAGCTTTACAGCGGTTTTAAAAGCTCTAGAATTAGAGAACAAAAAAACCCTGTTTATCTTAGGTGAGTCTAAGAATAATGTTTACTTGTCTTCACGTAACGTGAAATCAACAGACGTTGTGACTAGCTCAGAAATAAGTACTTATAAAATACTAAATGCAGGTCAAGTAGTTATTTTAGAAAGTGCTTTAGAAGGAATTGTAACAAACTTAAGTAAATAGAAACAATGAGTATCTTAATTAAACCTATAATCACAGAAAAAGCAACAGCTTCTAGTGAGTTAAGTAACTGCTATACTTTTGCAGTGAATACTAAGGCGAACAAGATAGAAATTAAAAAAGCAGTCGAGGCTGCTTATGGTGTTTCTGTTGAAAAAGTTCGTACTATAAATGTCCGTCCAGATAGAAGAACACGTCATACAAAGACGGGTATTCAGAATGGTAAAACAAATGCTGTTAAAAAGGCAATTGTACAACTGGCGGAAGGTGAAATGATTGATTTATACAGTAACATGTAATTAAAGACAAATGTCAGTAAGAAAATTAAAACCAATCACCCCAGGACAGCGTTTTAGAGTAGTAAATGGATTTGATGCCATAACTACTGATAAGCCGGAAAAAAGTTTACTTGTTCCGAATAAAAGGTCTGGTGGTAGAAACAATCAAGGAAAAATGACCATGCGCTACATAGGTGGTGGTCATAAAAGAAAGTATCGTATTATCGATTTTAAAAGAGACAAAGCTGGAATTCCTGCTGAAGTAGCTTCTATTCAATACGATCCAAACAGAACTGCTTTTATTGCATTATTGAATTATCAAGACGGCGAGAAAAGATACATTATTGCTCAAAATGGTTTGCAAGTTGGTCAAAATGTAGTGTCAGGCCAAGAAGGTATAGCTCCAGAAATTGGAAATACAATGCCACTTAGCCAAATTCCATTAGGAACTATCATATCTTGTGTAGAGTTACGCCCAGGACAAGGAGCTGTTATGGCTCGTAGTGCAGGTGCTTTTGCTCAATTAATGGCAAGAGATGGTAAGTTTGCAACAGTTAAGTTACCATCTGGTGAAACAAGATTAATTCTTGTTAAT
>CALHCQ010000141.1 GCA_937936645.1 uncultured Algibacter sp. | reverse complement strand
AAATATAAGGGGTATCATACTATTTTAAATTACAAAAAAGAGGATTTAAAAGGCACTAGTATCAAGGCACAAAAAGCTTTATTTCGCTTAATAAAATATTTTAACCCAAAAAGTATTTTAGAGCTAGACCAATCTTGCAGTCTAAATGATCTTACTATTAAAACTGCAAACCCTGAATTGCAAACAATGTATTTAAAAAATTACAAAGCGTTTCAAAACAAGAAATTTGATTTTATTATATGTAATAATATACTAAATATTAGTGAGCATAACAGGGACTTATTAGATTACGCACACAATAATTCTGTTGTTTTTTTTAATACAAAGTTTAAATCTAAAGCTCAAAAAAATGCTTGGGTACTAATAAAAGAAAACAAAAAAATAACGGTAAGTATAGACTTCTTTTACTTTAAATTACTGTTTATAAGAAAAGAACAAAACAAGGAAGAATTCTTATTAAGAGTCTGATTAACCGGTTTTTAATCGATAAAAAATTATTTAACACCGTTATAATACTAAAATTATTTAATTTTACACCAATCAATAAATAAATAAATAAAAACCATGACCACTAAATCGCTTTTTTTACTAATCGCTTTTTTCACGCTTAATCTTACTACAACAATTGCTCAATCTAGTTACGGAGACATCAGTTTTAACGAAGCTGTTAATATATCTGGTAGACAACGTATGCTAACACAAAAAATGTCTAAAAATTATTTGTTACTTGTTAAAAACCCAAATAACAGTAATTTTAAGACCGAACTTAATGGAAGTAAGTCTTTATTTGAATCGCAATTAAGTACCTTAAGAAAAAATGCTGCTAGCGCTTCTAACAAATCTTATATCGAAAAAATTGATAATCTTTGGAGCACCTTTAAAGGCCTAACAGAAGACTTACCTGCTAATACAAAAAGTGCTAAGTCTATAATGGATTTAAATACAGGGCTACTTAAAGCATGTAACGATTTAGTTGTAGATATAGAATCTAATACAAGTAAAGATTTAAATGACACTAAGAAAAAATTGCTTAGAATAATAAATAAATCAGGTAAACAGCGTATGCTATCACAAAGGCTAACTTTATATTATACAGCCTCTTTAGTGTTTCCAGAAAACAAATTAGCCTACAGAAATACACTTAACAAAATTTTCTTAGAATATGATGACGCTATTAGTCATTTGTCTATTGTAGAGTTTAATAACGAATCTATTAAGAAAGAGCTTGAAGGTATTATAAAAAAATGGGATAAATACGTGACCGACAAGGAGGGGTTTTTTAAAGGTAATTTCGATGCTACCGAGGTTTACGCAACTACTAATGGCTTAACGGTAAGTTTTAATAAAATTACAAATATTTACGCATCTATTAACTAGTGTAATTATTAAATACAGAAAAACAGGCTTAGTGTGTATGCATATTAAGTCTGTTTTTTTTATGCAAAAATGTTAAATTTCATAAAAATTCTCAATAAATACCTGTTAAGGCTGATTTTATTGTAAATTATGTTAAAATTTTTAAAAAATGAATTTTTATATAATTGAGAAAATTCAGTTTGTATATTATTTTATTCATAAATACCCATATTTAAAATTTAGATTTTAAAAAATAAATAAAATAAACACAATTTAAAAGATGTAATTACTTACAAAAACATAGGGTTGCAACCGTCACAAATACACTTGTAATTTTGTGAAATGAATGTGAATAAGTAAATTTACTTAGTCGATTTACTTAAATACCCTAATATTATGAAAACTAAACAAACATTATTTGTAATTTTACTTACAGTTTTATCTTACAGCATATCTTTTGCTCAATCACTAAATTATGGAGATATTAGTTATAATAAAGCTGTCAATATATCCGGAAAACAACGAATGCTTTCTCAAAAAATGTCCAAAGCTTATTTGTTAATGGCTAAAGGAATAAAGGATGAACAAATAAAAAGAGAATTAAATTCTAGTAAATTTATATTTAAAAAACAATTAGAAATTTTAAAAGAAAATGCCACTAGTTCGTCAACAAAACTTTACATTAAGAATATCTATAAACTATGGCGTAAATTTGATGATTTAATTAGTGACTTTCCACCTAGTGTATCAACTTCTGAAGAGATAGTTGCTATTAATACTGCTTTACTGAAAGCTTGTAATGATTTGGTGGTAGATATTGAGGCAAAGTCTAATTACGATAACAAATTTTTTGAAAACAATAATCAAGAATTAGTTAAAATAATTAATGTGTCTGGTAAACAACGTATGTTATCACAAAGGTTATGTTTATATTATATTGCATCTGTAATGTTTCCTAAAGAAAAAGAAACATACAGAGGTGTTTTAACTAAGGTTTTTGATGAGTTTAATAGTGTTATTGGTTATTTGTTAATTAATGGATATAACACTACAGAGTCTGAAGAAGAATTAGGTGCTGTGATGGCTATATGGGAAGAGTTTCAATCTAATAAAAGTGATTTTTTAGATGGTAAGTACGATTTGGTTAAAGTTTATAATACAACAAATGCTTTAACTAAAAGTTTTAATAAGGTAACAGGTATTTACGAAATTGTTGCTAAGAATTATTAACATATAATTAGTTTGTATAAATAAAAAAGCTCGAAATTTAGTTCGAGCTTTTTTATTTTATGTGTAGATCTTTTATTTACTTTATCAGATTTATTTCCACACGTCTGTTTTGAGATCTTCCGTTTGCTGTAGCATTGGTAGCAATTGGTCTTTCTTCTCCGTAACCTATGGCTTGTAATCTAGAAGTATCTATTCCATGACCAACAAAGAAGCTTTTAACAGCTTGAGCTCTAGAATTAGATAGTCTTTGATTTGATACGCTACTTCCTATGCTATCAGTGTGGCCTTCAACATAAAACCTTGCTGCAGGGTATTCTTTTAAAATATTAACAATATCGTTTAAAACTTGAGTAGACTCATTCTTTATAGAAGATTTGCCTGTGTTAAATAAAATAGTTTTAGCATAGTTATTTAAGCTTTTTTGAACTTCAATACTTACTTGTGGAGCTTTAATAGTTGGAGTTGGCACTACAGCTTTTACTTCAGGACAACCATTATTAGCTACTGTACCAACAACATCCACACATTTATCGTCTTTATCTAAAACACCATCTTTGTCTGTGTCTGGCCAAGGACAACCATTATTAGCTACGGGACCTGCGATATTTACACAAGCATCTACGTTATCTAGAACACTATCGTTATCTTTATCTTCCCAAGGGCAACCATTATTTTTTTCTGGTCCCGCAACGTCTGGACATTTATCGTCTTTATCTAAAATAGAATCGCCATCTTTATCTTCCCATGGACAACCATCATTTTCTACTGGCCCAGCAACTTTAGGACAAGCATCTAATTTATCTATAACACCATCGTTGTCTCTATCTTTAGATTTACCTTGGTATACTGGTATTTTTAAGCCTGCATAAACATCTGCAGCTTGTGTGTTATCGCTAGTTAAAGCTGTTATAACAGATCCAGAACCTAAATAAAGAGGTCCAAACCTAAGTCCTGCTCCTGCTTGAAAACCAGAATGCTGCACAACCGTTAATGGCAGGTA
>CALHCQ010000140.1 GCA_937936645.1 uncultured Algibacter sp. | reverse complement strand
AAAAGAGCGTAAAAATCTTGTGAAACATTTAAAAAATGATGGTAAAGCGATTATTAACATTACAGAAGCCCAATTGGCTAGCTTTGTTGGTAATGTTATTCAATTAAAAAATAGCAAGCAGGAGTCTTTTTTAATAATGAGTACTAAAGCCTATAACACATTAACAGCTGCTCAATTAAGTGTTATAAGTAAACATACTAAAATAGAAGCTATTAATATAGATACTATTGAAACGTATGGGGGTGGTAGTGTTAGATGCATGCTGGCAGAAATATTTTTACCTAGAAGCTAATAAGTTGTGTATTTAATAATTTGCCGTAGCTAAGTTATATTTTTATAATTAAACATTAATAAAAACTCTATATTTGTTCACCTAAAAAAGTACTATAAATGAACCTTCAAGAAATTTTATCTAATCAAGTAAAACAAGCTGTTAATGCTTCTTATAAAGTAAATTTAGAAACAGTAGAGTTTCAAGCCACACGCAAAGAGTTTGCTGGCGATATAACGGTGGTTATATTCCCTATGCTTCGTTTAGTAAAAGGAAATCCTGTACAAATAGGAGAAACAATTGGTAACTATTTAGTAAACCATGTAGAGCTTGTAAAAGCTTTTAATGTTGTTAAAGGATTTTTAAATGTAGAAATAGAAGACCGTTATTTTATAGACTTTTTTAATCAAGTTAAAGATCAAGATACTTTTGGTTTTGTTTTGCCAGAGAAAAATGATACGGCTGTTATGGTAGAGTATTCGTCTCCAAACACCAATAAACCGTTACACTTAGGGCATGTTAGAAATAATTTATTAGGTTACAGTGTTGCCGAAATAATTAAAGCTTCTGGTAAAAAAGTATACAAAACCCAAATCATTAACGACCGTGGTATTCATATTTGTAAAAGTATGTTGGCATGGAAACGTTTTGGACAAGGGGAGACCCCAATAAGTACAGGCTTAAAAGGCGACAAACTGGTTGGTAATTATTACGTAAAATTCGATCAAGAATATAAAAAAGAAATAGAAGCTTTAATTCAATCTGGAAAAACCGAAGAAGAAGCTAAAAAAACAGCACCATTATTATTAGAGGCTCAAGATATGCTTTTAAAATGGGAAGCTGGAGACCAAGATGTTGTAAACCTTTGGAAAACCATGAACGGATGGGTTTACGACGGATTTAGCGTGTCTTATAAAAATTTAGGGGTAGATTTTGATGCCCTTTATTACGAAAGTGATACGTATTTATTAGGAAAAGAATTAGTTACCGAAGGTCTTAAATCTGGTGTTTTTGTTAAAGAAGAAGACGGATCTGTTTGGTGCGATTTAACCGAAGATGGTCTTGATAAGAAAATAGTACAGAGATCGGACGGAACAGCAGTTTATATGACCCAAGATATTGGTACAGCCATACAGCGTATAAAAGATTATCCAGATGTTGGAGGCATGGTTTATACAGTGGGTAACGAACAAGATTATCATTTTAAAGTACTCTTTTTAATTCTTAAAAAATTAGGCTTTAATTGGGCCAAAAATCTATTTCATTTAAGTTATGGTATGGTCGATTTACCTAGCGGAAAAATGAAAAGTAGAGAGGGTACCGTTGTAGATGCCGACGATTTAATAGACGAGATGGCTAAAACAGCCGAAGAAATATCGGAAGAATTAGGCAAGCTAGATGGATACTCGCAAGAAGAAAAAAAGGCACTTTATAAAACCATTGGTTTAGGTGCTTTAAAATATTACATATTAAAAGTAGATCCCAAAAAACGTATTCTTTTCGACCCAAAGGAATCTATAGATTTTCAAGGTAATACAGGGCCGTTTATTCAGTACACTTATGCTAGAATTCAATCTATATTAAGAAAAGCGGCAGCGACTAATGTACAAGAATCCAGTGTTGCATCTGTAGATATGTTACACGATAAAGAGCGAGAACTTATTAAGCAATTACAATTGTTTCCAGAGGTTATACAAAATGCTGCAAGCATGCATAGTCCAGCAATAATAGCAAATTACACTTACGACTTGGTTAAAGAATTTAATTCTTTTTACCAAAATGTATCTATTTTAGGTGCCGACAACGATACCGAAAAGGTGTTTAGAGTTCAATTATCTAGAAAAGTTGCGACCACTATAAAACAAGCATTTAAAGTATTAGGTATAGCAGTGCCAGAGCGTATGTAACTCTAACTAAATTTTAAACGCAATAAAAATAATCTGCAAGGCTGTTAAATTATATTTTAACAACTTTGTGGATTTCTTTTTTATTACCAACCTTCATTTCAAAAATATAAAAACCGCGTTTTAAAAACTGTAAATTTATAGATGCAAAGCCATTTGATAAAGGCATTGTATTACTTAAAATTAAGAGACCTGCAGCATTGTATATATTATAACTAACAGTGGTATTATTGTTTTCTGAACTAGTAAAGTTTATAAAATCCTTAAACGGATTTGGAGAAAGCGTCCAAGCCTTATTTTCTGGGGTATTAAAGGATGTTAATACCGCATTTTGACATGTTTGCGATAAGGGCTGTTTTAAAAGTTCAGGGATTTTAGCATCAGCAAAACTACTGTTAGAGGTGTGGTTAAAAAAAGCAGCATCAATAATCGATTGGTCTGCACCAATAAAGTCTTGTAACAAGGTGCCAAAAGTTTGTCTGTAATCGTATTGTACTGTTTTAATTTGAAAATTATTACGATCTGTTGCTTCTGTTAAGTCAGGGTTTGTACCCGATACACCACCAGCTACAGGAGCACCAAAAACAAACATGGGTGCTATTTCGCCGTGGTCGGTACCTAAATTTCCGTTTTGGGCAGCCTTTCTACCAAACTCAGAAAATGTAAGCCCAACCACATCTTTGGCTAAGTTTTGCTTAGTTAGGTCATTTAAAAAAGCATTTATAGCCGTAGATAGTTCGTTAAGTAAATCGGCATGTTTACCAATAACGCCACCAGAATCTTGAACTTGCGATTTATGGGTGTCAAAACCAGATATGCGAACCATATATACTTTAGACTTTAAATCGCCACTTATTAATTTTGCTACGGTTTTTAATTGATTAGATAAATCTGTATCTGGATAGCTAGTTTCGTTTTTGCCTTTATTGAACGCTGTAGATATAGATTGCGCGTAAGTGTTAGATAAAGCATCTGTATTGTTAATAAACTCGAGTTGTTTACCATAATCGGAATTTGGGATGTTAGTTATAGGAGCACCTCCTAGGCCATTTAAAATATTGTAAAAACCCGCAGGGTCTTGACCTGTAATATTTAGAGACATGCCGTGCGCTTGTTCGCCATGAAAACCTAAAGATGTTTTTTCTGATCCTATTTCTACAGCCAACGGAAAGGTTTCTAGTAATAAATCGGCATAATATAATTCCATAAATCGCCCTATCCACCCTGTTTCTCCACCATTTAAGGTACTATTGCCATCGTTTCCTGTTAAATATAAATCGGTAGATTTAAAATGACTTTTATTTTGAGAAGGATATCCAACCGATTGTATTATTCTTAACGTACCAGCATCGTACATCGATTTAAATCCTGTAAGTACGGGGTTTAAGCCTATTTGCTGGTTACTAGGTAAACTTTTATCTAGTGTTATATATCTATTATTACCTTGTTCTGGTACTTTTATATCGGGTCTTAAATTGGCATAGTTGTCGTATTCGTTAATAGGTATAATCGTGTTTAAACCATCGTTAGCACCAGCTAAATTTATTAACACTAATTTTCTATTAGATATATTTGGACAATTATCAAAGGGCATAAACGATTTTAAAGCAGCTTGTAACTCAAAAGGTGTTAAACCAATTACAGATGCTGTTGCCGATAGTTTTATGAAATTTCTTCTTTTCATAGGTTTAATTTGTTTTGATTACTAATTGCTTTTTAATGTTTGTGTTTTTACATTAATTGAAATTCTGCGGCGTTTACCATGGCTTTAATTAATGCATCTAAGCGTGTTTTTACCGTAAGTTTATCTACATCATCTTTAGTGTTAATGTATTGTAGCCAAATACCTGTCCAATAGAAATCATCTGAATCTTCTAGTAAAAATTGTTTAAAATAATTTGCTCTATCTGTGTCTATAGCTTCTGGATATAGTAAATGGGCTATTGTATTAACTAAAGTATTTGGGTTTTTAGCCAAGTCTGCTTCGACATTATTCTCTACATAAACTACGGTGTCTAACAAGGTATAAATTCTAGAATTTGGGTTTATGGCATTTCGACCTAAAATAAGACTCTCTATTAATTTATAACGTCCAATTAATGTATTGGAGGAAAACCATATTTGATCGAAGTTAGGCTCTTGATAGTATGCTGGATAACCAGCTACCGAATCTGGATCGAACAGCGTCATACCTGCTGCTCTAAAATAAGCATTGTGTAAAAATCTTTGAAAAAACCGAGTGTAATACCAATCTGGATTTTCTGTTGGCGATGGTATTTCTACATTAAAAATAGTTATTGTTTCTAGAGCAAGTTGCAACGGACTTTTTATAATACCTCCAATAATATTATCTGTTTCATTACCGTCTCCAACATCAAAAAAATGCTCGCTACATAGCAGTGTTTTTACAACAGGTAAAATATCGTAATTATTAGTTATTAATAGTTGCGCTAATGGTGTAATAATATCCTGCTCTACAGTGTCGTTCCATTTGCTTTGTACAAAAAAACGGTATAATTTTCTAACATAGGCCTTAGCTGTTTCTGGTTGTACAAAAATCATATCAACAAAATCTTGTAACTCTTGCATGATGCCATCAGCAGTACTTCTTCCTTTTATTGTAGTATTTGCAAACGCGCTACTAAAAGTTTTATCGTTTGTGTCATGCTGTTCTATTTCTATAAAACCCGTAGGTATATTTGTTTCGGGATCAATATTACCAGCTCTGTCTTTTTGCTTTTTAAATCCAGAAAATACTTTTGCAGCTTGTTGTATATCTACTTCTGTGTAATTGGTATAATTGTCTTCGCCAATTTGTTGCCCCTTTAATATCGTAAATAGCTCTAAATATTCACGTGCATAATTTTCGTTTGGATTTTTTTTATTGTTTTGTGTATTGTCTAGGTAGTCTAACATACCATTGTCTAGCGTGATTTTTGTAGCTAAAGTTTTTATATTACCTAAAGCATAGAAATCTAACAATCTTAAGTGGTCGTAAAAAAAAGTGGCCGCACCAACACCAGAATCTTTACCAACAGTAAAACTAGTGTGTAGAAAAAAAGAAAGTTTATGTTTTATGCTGTTAGATTTTAATGCGTTGTAAAACCACCAGGCAGCAACATGAGATCGTTTTCTACCTTGACTGTTAAACGAGTTTGGGTCTTTAGAAGTTAAAGTCCAAAAACCATCTGGATTTTCTATTGGCTGAGGGTCAAAAGGAGCTTGTAAGGCATCTACTGTGTTTTTTGATAAATCCTCAAAAGCTTGTGCAGCTGTTAGGCTAGCAAATAAGTCTAATTGCTCTTTTGTATAACTAAAAGTCGCTCTACGTAATAAATGTTTCGCTTTTCTTAATCCTAACGTCTCTTTTAAACAATTTAATGATGCCATTTTGATATGTATATTTTTATTAAAGTAGATATTATATTTTATATTCTTTGTTTTTTGTGTTAAAAAACATGAATTATTAGGTGTAAGACCTTTTTTATTATAAAAAGTTTAATGGCGAGTCTTGTTACTATAAGCTTAAATATGTATTAATCATTAATTAAATTAGCTGGTCAGGTTAAGCTGTAATCTTTTATTATAATAAAAAATATTTCTTTACTTTTGTCTCTTATATATACAGTCGATGTATTAAAAATACCAATTAAAATTATGTTTAATAATTTAAGTGATAAGTTAGATAAAGCGTTACATGTTTTAAAAGGGCATGGTAGTATAACAGAAGTTAATGTTGCAGAAACTTTAAAAGAGGTTCGTAGAGCGTTGTTGGATGCCGATGTTAACTTTAAAATAGCAAAAAGTTTTACAACTCGAGTTAAAGAAAAAGCATTAGGGCAAGATGTATTAACAACATTACAGCCAGGACAGCTTATGGTTAAAATCGTTAAAGACGAATTAACCGAGCTTATGGGGGGCGATGCAGAAGGTTTAAACCTTTCTAGTTCTCCTAGTGTTATATTAATGTCTGGTTTACAAGGGTCTGGTAAAACAACATTCTCTGGTAAATTAGCTAACTACCTTAAAAATAAAAAAACAAAAAAGCCTTTATTGGTAGCCTGCGATGTTTACAGACCAGCGGCAATAGACCAATTACACGTTGTTGGAGAGCAAATAGGTGTAGAGGTTTATAGTGATAAAGGTAATAACGATCCCGTAGCAATATCTCAAGCAGGTATAGCACATGCCAAAGCAAACGGGCATAATATTGTTATTATAGATACCGCAGGTCGATTGGCAGTAGATGAAGCCATGATGACCGAAATATCTAACATACATAAAGCCATACAACCACAAGAAACCTTGTTTGTTGTAGATTCTATGACAGGGCAAGATGCGGTGAATACAGCAAAAGCCTTTAACGATGTTTTAAATTTTGATGGTGTTATACTAACAAAGCTAGATGGCGATACTAGAGGTGGAGCAGCTATTTCTATAAAATCGGTAGTTAACAAGCCTATTAAATTTATAGGTACAGGAGAAAAGATGGAGGCTATAGATGTTTTCTATCCGTCTCGTATGGCCGACCGTATTTTAGGTATGGGAGATGTTGTGTCTCTTGTAGAGCGCGCACAAGAACAATTTGATGAACAAGAAGCTAGAAAGTTACAGAAAAAAATTGCTAAAAATCAATTTGGATTTGATGACTTCTTAAAGCAAATTCAGCAAATTAAAAAAATGGGAAACATGAAAGACCTTATGGGTATGATTCCTGGCGCTGGTAAAATGTTAAAAGATGTAGATATAGATGACGATGCTTTTAAAGGAGTAGAGGCCATTATACATTCTATGACACCAAAAGAACGTGCAAACCCTGCTATAATAAACTCAAGTAGAAAAATACGTATTGGTAAAGGTTCTGGAACATCGGTACAACAAGTAAACCAATTGCTAAAACAATTTAACCAAATGAGTAAAATGATGAAGATGATGCAAGGTGGCGGCGGTAAAAAGATGATGCAAATGATGAAAAACATGCGTTAATCTTCATTAAAAATAAATATAAACTACAGAGCTAATACCCATATAAGCATGACAATTTTAGACGGTAAAAAAGTAAGCAACGATATTAAAGATGAAATAGCAGAGCATGTAAAGGCTTTGGTTTCTAAGGGTGAAAAAGTACCGCACCTAGCAGCTATTTTAGTAGGTACAGATGGTGCAAGTATGACCTATGTAAATGCTAAAGTAAAAGCCTGCCAGCGTATTGGTTTTAACTCTACACTTATAGACTTGCCTGAATATACGACAGAGGAAGAATTGCTTTCTAAAATTAACGACTTAAACACCAACAACGATATTGATGGTTTTATAGTACAACTACCATTACCAAAGCATATTGATGAGCAAAAGGTATTAATGGCTGTACACCCAGATAAAGATGTCGATGGATTTCACCCAACAAACGTTGGTAAGATGGCTTTAGATTTGCCTACCTTTTTACCTGCTACACCATATGGTATTATAGAGCTTTTAGAGCGTTACCAGGTAGAAACATCTGGTAAAAATGTTGTAGTTATGGGGCGTAGCCATATTGTTGGTAGACCAATGAGTATTTTAATGAGTCAAAAAAGAAAGGCAGGAGATGCAACGGTAACAGTGGTACACAGCCGATCTAAAGACTTAGCAGCGATAACTAGAGAAGCAGACATTATTGTCGCTGCCATTGGTATATCGGAATTTTTAACTGGAGATATGGTTAAAGAGGATGTTGTAATTATAGATGTAGGAATTACAAGAGTACCCGATGCTACTAAAAAATCGGGCTACAGACTTGCTGGAGATGTCGATTTTGAAAGTGTAAGTAAAAAAGCAAGTTATATAACGCCTGTGCCAGGTGGTGTTGGCCCAATGACTATAGCTATGTTGTTAAAAAACACGCTTTTAGCAAGAGAGAGAAATAAATAAAAAAGATATAGATTATTTAAAAAAAGCACTGCAAATATAATTTTGTAGTGCTTTTTTTATAACTTATTTTTAAAACCTTCGTCGCGTTTTTCTACTGGCCTCTGCAGTTTGTTTAGCTTGATATTCCTTGGTAGAATTACTAATTAAATGGTTTAGCTCGGTAAATTCTTCTTTGGTTAATTCTCTATATTCTCCAATAGGTGTGTCTAATTTTACATTCATTATACGAACACGTTTAAGTGTTTGTACCTCGTAGGTTAGGTATTCGCACATGCGTCGTATTTGTCTATTTAGACCTTGAGTTAAAACAATTTTAAATGTGTGTGAATTGATCTTTTTTACATCACATTTTTTTGTGGTTTTTCCTAATTCTTCTAAAGGAATACCACCAGCCATTCTATTTATAAATGTTTGAGAAATGGGCTTATCTACAGTAACAATATATTCTTTTTCGTGGTTGTTACTTGCTCTTAAAATTTTATTTACAATATCTCCATCATCGGTTAACAAAATAAGACCTTCGCTAGGTTTGTCTAATCGACCAATAGGGAAAATACGTTTTGGGTATTTTAAAAAATCAATAATATTATCTTTTTCTACACGCGTATCGGTAGTGCAAACAATACCTACAGGTTTATTAAAAGCTAAGTAAACAAAGGCTTCTTGTTTAGCGGTTATAACTTCGCCGTCTACAGCAACAACATCATTAGCGGCTATTTTTGTTCCCATTTCTGGTACTATACCATTAATGGTTACGCGTCCCTCATCTATAAGTTTATCTGCAGCTCTTCTAGAGCAATAGCCTGCTTCACTTAAAAATTTATTGATACGTTTTAATTGTTCTTCCATTATGCAAAAGTACAATTTTAGCTTTTTAAAAAGCTTATAATATGGTTGTAAATAACATCCGATTTAAGTCCGTGACCCAAACCTGTCGTTGTTATTAAGGTTCCATTTTTATACA
>CALHCQ010000139.1 GCA_937936645.1 uncultured Algibacter sp. | reverse complement strand
ATAACCGATTCTACCGATGCCTTACAAATTAATATCAATACTCGTTTAGATTTTATTTTTGCTAGAAAGAGTTCTTTAATGCAGATTTTTAATAACTTAATAAGTAATGCTATAAAATATAATGCAAAGGACAAGACTGTTATAGATATAGATCTTTTAGATAGAGATTCTTATTATGAGTTTAGTGTTAAAGATAATGCTAATGGTATACCAGAAAAAGACTTAAAATTTATTTTTGATTTATTCACAACTGCAACTAAAAAAGACAAGTATGGTAATAAAGGTACAGGTATAGGCTTGGCTACCGTAAAAAGGATTATAGATCATTTAAATGGTAGCATTACTGTAAATTCTAAATTAGAACAAGGGAGTGTTTTTACGTTTACAATTGCAAAAAAATAAAATATTTTCATAAAAAAAAGGAGCTGTATGCAAATACAGCTCCTTTTTTGTTTGTGTTATTAACGTTTAGTTTTCAACTTTAATTTCTATTGTTATAGATCCATTAGTTCCAAAACCACTATTAATATTTGTTACTTTAATAAGTCCTTTTTTACCGTACTCATCAACAAATTCAACAACGTTGTTTACTGCTAACGATTTTACACGCTCTGAAGCAGGTCTAACTATTGCCGCTAAATCTTCGCTTGTTGCGTTATCAAATTCTGCTACTGTTTTGTTAGATAGTCTAAAGAAACAATTGTTTAATTCTTCTTGTGGAACACCAGATATACCTGCAACTCCAGAGTCTAGCATGCCGTCGTTATCGGTATCGAAAAAAGAAGGGTAGTTAGATGCCGATGCTAAAGAGGCTTTGTCTGTGTTACCGTAGTAATACCCAAAATCCCAAAGAGCAGCAAATTCTGTACCTTCATTTATTCTGTACTTTTGACCATTAAATAAAGATATAAAAGTCTCAGATTGCCCACTAGCTAATGGTGCCGATAATATTGTTGTCGTATAATTTCTTATACCAGTTACCATATCCATGTCCATACCGCTACCAGATACTATTTTTATGGTACCAACACCATTTATAATATCAGAATCGATTGCGTTTCTTTTTGTAAAATCTCTAAAATCACCACGACCTGTTGTTGCCCAAATAGTATATACTATTTCGCTATTAGCAGTTGTTGGTGCATTAAAAGGGATTTTAAACTCAAATTCGTTTCTACTTGCCGAAGCTAAATCTAAAGAGCCATCTTTCTTGTCGTCTACTGTTACACCGTTTAATTCAAAATTATAAGGAACGTCTCCTGTAGCGTTAATGTTTTGGGTTACATAAAGGCGTCTCATGTCTCTGTTTGTAGCCGATTTGAATGCTACTTTTACCTGTGCCACACCATCGGTAACTGTTGCAGCGTCTATGGTAATAGATCTTTGGTCTGCTCCAGTATTAAACACCGATATTTCGCCATCAAATTCTGAAGTTGCTGGTGTTATAACATCTCCATTTTCATCTATTATTTCTACGGTATCATCTTCTCCAATGCCAAAAATATCTTCGTTAGAATCTGTAGAACAACTTGCAAAAGCTAAACTAGCTATTGTTAAGTAGGTAAAAGTTTTTAGTGTAAATACTTGTTTTTTCATAAATTGTAAGTTTTGAGTTACTTCAAAAGTAAGTTTTTGCAGTTAATTATTTAGTGTTTTTTATAAATATTTTTAAGCTTACTTTTTGATTAAAGCATCTTGTTCAAAAACCAGGCCATTAAATCCAGTACTCATAAAATTTCTAATATTTTGATGTCCGTCACCCTTAGGATCTTTTAAAACATCATCAAAATAAAATTTTCCAAAACAAGCTAAAGTCTCTTCTTTTGTAAGGTTTTCTACTTTAGCAAAAGCAAATAATTTACAAGATCCAGAATTTTGACCTTCGGCGTTTTTTACATCACCATTTTTAAATGCCGTTGGGGTAAATTTATAATGATTGTCTATAACAGCCATAGTTTCTGTAAACTCAATTTGGTTAGGTGTTTCTTTTAATTTTGTTTTGAATGTTTCTAAGTTCATTTTATAAATTGTTATTGGTAATAAATAGTTTTGTACTAAGTTAAAGCAATTATATTTAATTTTTTAAAAATGATAAAATGCGTTTTCTAAATGCTTTATAACATGATTGTTTTTTGTTTTTAGAATGGCAATAATATCAAATTGTATCTCTAAATCTATATTATTTTCTTGTGTGTAATAATCTATGGCAGTAACTATGCGTTTAATTTGTGCAGGTTTAACAAAGTCTTGCGGATTGCCATAGTATGCTGTAGATCGTGTTTTTACTTCTATAACTGCTAGTGTGTTATTTTTTTGTGCAATAATATCGACTTCAATTTTTTTAAAGTAATAATTGCGCTCTAGTATTTTGTATCCTTTTTTTAAAAGGAAGTTTACAGCTATTTGCTCGCCTACTTTTCCTAGTTCGTTATGTTTAGCCATGTTACTAATTTAAATAAAATAAGTTACATGTTGCTTATTGTGTTTTTGTTAACCTCGAAATAGCAGGAAATTAGTTTTCATGTGTTCTATTTTACTGTCTTCGTTAGTTATAATATAATCTATAGCCTGTTTTGTAAAATTATTACCTTTTTGAGTTAGGGATACGATGTTTTTATCTATGTGAATCATATTATTTTTTACCGCAAGGTCTAGCACATTTTTAGAACGTACTTTTTGCCAATTAATATGCTCGTTGAGGTGGTTTACATGGCGCTCTTTTTTGTCTTTATGATTTCTTAAATGCAATAAAAAAGTTAATAATGATACTTCTAGGCGCTGTTGTTTTTCTTTATGCATTACCGCTATTACCCCTTTGCTGGGAGCAAATAGGTAGGCCATTAAAAAAAGCAATCCTAACATGGTTGTTATAGAACCTGCAATAGAGGCGTCTAAATAATGTGCTAACCAATAACCAGATA
>CALHCQ010000138.1 GCA_937936645.1 uncultured Algibacter sp. | reverse complement strand
TTATATAAAATTGTATTTGTTGTATGTGCTGCCATTCAATTTTGTTGTTTCAAAAATTGTTTCTAATATTTGAATATGAATATTTAATAAAGTATTTGTATTTGGCAGAATAGCGGATGCTTTTAAATTATTATGATTCTTCCATTTTTAAAGCCTCAACTCTTTTACAGGTTTTATTAATTGTTAAGTTTAGATTTAAGTAGTATTACTCTTTAACAGTAACAAAGCTTCATTAATCTTAATTTTTTAAAAATAACGAATTACAACGATATACAATCATTGTTTTTCATAATTCTATAAAACTACATTTATACAAACCTAGTTTAATAAAATTATATAAAGAATACGGTACTTTATGTGCTTTATATACATTAACTTTATTTATTAATATTTGATACTTTTTAATTTTTACTAAGCATGCAATTACCAATAGAGCCAAGCATATCGATATCTAAATTGACTTCGGTGTTTAAAGATACGAGTGCGACTTATAAGTTTTACTGGGATTGAAGTTAGTGTTTAACCAAAAATTAAAGTACTTGATTTACTTTATCTAACATAAGATTAGGTTTCCTTGTTCAAGTTCGCGTACAAAACGCAATACAAAGCCCATAAAATCTGACAACTCCACCTGTGTTAATTTTGCCTTTTTACGCCTGTCTCTTACAAATTGAGCAATAGCATTCTCGCTGCCCCAGTTATTCATAATAAAATCTTTAGGGTATCATTATTTTTAGAAATGAATTAATGAAACTGAAAGATAGCACGCTTTTTTCTTTGAGGTGTAAATAGGTACACCTTTAAAACTATTAAGGTGTCATTTTGATGTCATACTATTGTATCATTAAAAACAAAACACCTGTAAAATTCAAACAAATACCGCTATACTAAGGAGCAAAGTAAACCACAAAACAACTAAAAGAAAACAGGCTTACTTCCCGATACAAAAGTTAGCAAAAATATTACCTAATAAATCGTCGTTAGTAATTTCGCCAGTTATTTCTCCAAAATGATATAAAGCTTGGCGTATGTCTATAGCTAATAAATCGCCAGAAAGTCCTGATTCTAGGCCTTCGTTTACACGTTCTATATCTTCGAAGGCTTTTAATAGCGAATCGTAATGGCGAGAATTGGTTACAATAGTATCGTTATTACGTAAGGCACCTGTATTTACAAAGCTTAGTAATTTATCTTTAAGTGCTTCTACGCCCACGCCTTGTTTTGCAGATAAGAAATGAATTTCTGGAATGTCATTTTTTATAGACGAGACCTGTTTATCCTCAAGTTTATCCACTTTGTTAGCAACAATTAATAAAGGCTTTAAAGGATATTTATTTTTAATTTTTTCAATTTCAATTTTAAAACCATCTACAAACTGGTGGTTATTAAAATTAAAACTATCGGCTAGAAAAACAACAACTTGGGCTTGATCTATTTTTTCGAAGGTTTTTTTAATACCAATACGCTCTACAACATCTTTAGTTTCGCGTATACCTGCAGTATCTATAAAACGAAAACCAATACCACCAATAGAAATTTCGTCTTCTACCGTGTCTCTGGTGGTTCCTGCTATTTCCGATACGATGGCGCGTTCTTCATTTAAAAGCGCATTTAGTAGTGTCGATTTACCCACATTAGGCTCGCCAACAATAGCTACAGGAATACCATTTTTAATAACGTTACCAACTGCAAAACTGTCTATTAATCGCTTTAAAACAAAACGAATACGTTGTACCAAATCTTTAAATTGGCTACGGTCGGCAAACTCGACATCCTCTTCTGCAAAATCTAGTTCTAACTCTATAAGCGATGCAAAATTTAAAAGCTCTTCGCGCAGTTTAGCAATCTCGCTAGAAAAACCACCACGCATTTGCTGCATGGCAATTTGGTGAGAGGCTTCGTTATCACTAGAAATTAAATCGGCAACCGCCTCGGCCTGACTTAAATCTAACTTTGCATTTAAAAAAGCACGCAATGTAAACTCGCCTGCAGTAGCCATACGACAGCCAGCACGTAAAAACAATTGTATAATTTCTTGTTGTATATAATTAGACCCATGGCAAGATACCTCTATAACATCTTCGCCGGTGTACGAATTAGGGTTTTTAAATACCGACACCAAAACCTCATCTATAGTGCGCCCCTGGTCTACAATATGCCCCAAATGTATGGTATGTGTTGCTTGGTTACTTAGTATTTTACCCGATACCGATTTAAAGGCACCGCTAGCAATAGTAATAGCGTCTTTACCAGATAATCGAATAACAGCAATAGCGCCTGCTCCAGAGGGTGTTGCCAAAGCAACTATAGTATCTTGATGTGTCATAGTACAAAAATAATTATATTTGATTCAAATTAACACCCAATGAAACAACTTATTTCTATAATACTGCTTTGTTTAATTTTTTCTTGCGAATCTGAAATTAAAGATAAGTATATAATACAAGCCCAAGCCAAAGGTGTTTACAACGGTATGCGTGCTTATTTGCAAGTTAAAAACGAATACGGACAACTAGTAAATAAAGATACCGCCATAGTTATAGACGAAAAATTTACTTTTAAAGGCGTACAACCCACCCCAGAAATTCACTACTTATCCATAACAGGTGTTACAAAATACAAACCACTAATACTAGAAAATGGTCGTATAAAAATTAATGTATATAAAGATAGCCTACAAACTTCTGTGGTAACTGGAACCCTTTTAAACAACACCTACCAAGAATACAAGCAAAACGAGCGTGCGTTACAACAACGCATAGAAAAGCTTACTTTACAACTAAGAAACGCACCCAAAAGCACAAGCACATATAAAGCGCTTATAGCTAGTAAAAAAGCACTAAAACAACAACCCATTACTTATATTAATAACAATAATGACTCGTATATATCGGCACTATTAATAGACCAAATATTAACAAACAAAACCACAGGTATAAACGATATAGAAGCGTTATTTAACACACTAACACCCCATATAAAAAGCACCACATTAGCGCAACAAATTACAAAGCGTATAGATAAACAAAAAATTATTTATAAAAACCAAAACAAGGTACAAGTTGGCGATATAGCCCCTAATTTTAGTGCCTATACGCCAGCAGGTAAAACCCTAGCCTTAAACCAAATAAAAGGTAAAATAACCCTTATAGACTTTTGGGCCTCTTGGTGCAGACCATGCCGTATGGAGAACCCTTATGTAGTAAAAACATACCATAAATACCATAAAAAAGGTTTAGAAATAATTAGCATATCTTTAGACAAACCTCACCAAAAAAGCGATTGGATAAAAGCCATTAAAACCGATAATATGACTTGGCACCATATTGCAAATTTAGCCTACGGCGCAGACCCTATTGCACAAAAATATGGTGTAACAAGTATACCAACCACCTTTGTTATAGATAGTAACGGTAAGGTGGTGGCTAAAAATTTAAGAGGACGCCAATTAGAATATAAAATAGCCGAACTACTTTATTAAATAAATACCATCAGGTTTTATTTCTATAAGTCGTTTTTTGTAAAGTGTACCCACAGCTTTTTTAAAGGTTTTCTTGCTCATTTGCATCATATCCTTAATAGCATCAGGGCTCGACTTGTCGGTTAAATTAATGTACCCACTATTATCGGTTAATTCTTGCATAATTTTATCGGCATTAGGCTCTATATTTCTATACCCTATTTGCCCTAAAGCAATATCTAATTTATTACCAGGTCGTATTTTTTTAACCACACCTTTAATGCGATCGCCAATACTTAAATCGGTAAAAATATTATCCTTATAAATTAAACCTGTGTGTATGCCATTTACAATAACATTCATACCAATATCCGATGGGTGAGACACCAATAAATCAACCTCATCAAACTCGGCAACAGTAAGCTCTGTATTATCTAAAAAACGATTGGTTTTACTAGAAGCAACCAATCTTTCCGATTTTTCGTCTATATAACAACGCACCAAATACCAACCACCAGGTTTCATGGTAAACGCCTGCTCTCTAAAAGGGCAAAACAATTCTTTAACCAAGCCCCAATCTAAAAAAGCTCCAAAATCGTTAACCTCATTACAACGTAATAAAGCAAATTCGTTAGCCTTAACATAAGGAAAATCGGTCGATGCCACAGGGCGCTGCTCGTTATCCAAATACACAAAAACATCTACTTTATCGTAAATTTTAAATTCGGCAGGCACATACCTATTAGGCAATAAAACCTGGTTATCCTCTGCATCAACTAAGTAAACACCGTGTTCCGATTCACGAAGTATTTCTAACGTATTAATTTGTCCTAAATGTATCATGCCACAAAGGTAAACATATTAAGAAAAGATAACTTAAAAATTAATCTATTTTGGGCAGGTTTTTAAAAAAATAAAAACCGCGCTATCCGCTATATCTTTTTTTAAGCAAACAACAGGTTATTTAAGCAAGTACTAGTCATCAAAAAATGTGTCGTATTGTAGCTATGTAAAAGCTTTAAAAAAAGGATGCCGCTACTATCGCTCCTGCATGAGCAACTTGTGTAAACAAAAAAAGCGCTATAAAAATTATAGCGCTTTTTTAATAAATAGTGTCTATTTATATTATTTATCGTAAATAGCTTCCTTACCAAAATGTGTAGCTAACATATAATATACAACTGCTCTATGCTTGTTACGGTTAGATTTCCCATAAGTTTCCATAACAGAAGCAATAGCTTTGTCTAGTTCTTCACTATCTGCTAATCCTAATTTTTTAATTAAAAAATTATTTTTTACAGTAGCTAACTCGGTAGCATCAGAACCTGAAACTGTAGAAGAATCCTTATTATAAATTGATGGTCCGCAACCAATAGTAACTTTCTTTAATAAATCCATGTCTGGAGTTATACCACATTTATCTTTTAAATCTGCAGCGTACTTAACGATAAGGTCATCTCTTTTACTCATAATGATTTCTTTAATTAATTATTGTTTTTCGTTGTTAATATTTCTTTCAATATAACAATTATTTGACACAATAAAAAGATAAAAGTCACAAATAGCCTATCTTAAGTATTTAAAGTAGTTAATTAGCAGCTCGTCGTTTACGGTTCTAGGCGTAAAAACCTCTAATAATTTAGGGCTATTACCTGTGTTGTAAAAAGATGTTAAAACCGTGTTTAAATCTAAAATAGTAGACGATTTTAAGTACTCGAAACCATACATGGCACATAAATGTTCCGCCGTAAGGCTGTGTTTGGTTTCAAAAAACGTATCGAACGCTTCGGTATCTTTAGCACCTGGTAAAATTCTAAAAATGCCCCCACCACTATTATTAATTAAAATAATTCTAAAATTTTTAGGAATGTAGTTATTCCATAAAGCATTACTATCGTAAAAAAAGCTAATATCACCAGTAATTAAAACCGTTTGTTTTGGCACCGATACGGCAAAACCAATAGCTGTAGATGTGCTACCATCTATACCACTAGTACCACGGTTACAATACACCTCTACACTGGGGTCTATATTAAAAAGCTGTGCATAGCGCACTGTAGAGCTATTCCCTAATTGTAAAACACTAGCCTTGGGTAAGGTTTTAAATATTTGGTTAAACACCGTTAAATCGGAATAAGCTGCGGTTTTTAAGTACGCCTCGTGCTTTGCATTTCGATCTTGTTTTACAGACAACCAATACGCCTGATAAGTACTTGAGGTTTGAATATCTTGCGTTAATAATTTTGATAAAAACACATTGGGTGTGGTTTGTATAAACGCATTTAAGCTAAAAAACGTATCGTTCGCCTTTTTTACATCTACATGCCAATGGTGTTTTGGTTTGTACTGCCTTAAAAAAGCTTTTATTTTTTTAGACACCACTAAACCACCAAACGTTAGTAATACATCAGGTTGTAAAGCCTCTAAATCGTCGTTACTTAGTGGCGATATTATTTTATCTATACAAGGAAAAAATGCAGGATGACTAATGTTAGATGTCGTTTCTGTAAACACAATAACACTAGGGTCTTTAGCCAAAGCATTTAAATGCGTTTCGCTAATAATATTGGGATAATTTACCCCTACCAATACTAGTTTTCTATTGGCTTGTTGCCAAATATCACGACAACCACCTATGATTTGTTCGTCTATTGTAAAATCTTGCAGTGTCGGTGGTATAACTTCTGGAAAAACGGTTGCATGTGTTACTGTATTATACAAAGGCTCGTTAAAAGGCACATTAATATGTACGGGGCCTTTTTTACTAATTGCCGTGTTTATAGCACGATTTATAGAGCTGCTGTTCGTTGCTTCTATAGATTGTTTTAAATCTAAAAGCCGTTCTAATTTATTTTCTAAATTTTTAAAAATAGGTAAATCGTCCTCTTGATTTTCTGTAGTATCTAAATCGAGTTTTAAATTCGTCGAATATAAAATATGATTTTTAAAAACTTCTTTCTGATTAATGGTTTGTCCGTCGCCAATACCCACCAAATGTTTAGGCCTATCGGCCGATAGAATAACTAGTGGTATATCGCTGTAAAAAGCCTCTGCAATGGCCGGGTAATAATTTAAAAGCGCACTACCCGATGTGCATACAACAGCTGTAGGTGCTTTAATATGCTGAGCAATGCCCATGGCAAAAAAAGCAGCACAACGCTCGTCTACAATACTATAACAGGTAAAATAACTATCGTTAGAAAAACCAATAGTTAAAGGTGCATTTCTACTTCCTGGAGAAATAACAATATGTTTTATTTGCTTGGCTTTGCACAGCTGTATTACAGTTTGTGCTAAGGGTATTTCTGGATATATCATCTACACATTATCTTAGTGTAAAAATAAGAAATCGTAGTTTAAAATACTCTAATCTAAGACACTTTTAATGACTAAAGATTTAGATACCGTCTCATGCCATTCGCTTTCTGCATGAGATGTTTTTGTAATACCACCACCTACATAAATAACAGCTTCGTTATTTATAAGCTGCATGCATCTTAAATTAACATAAAGCTGTGTACTATTACGTTTAACAGCGTAGGCTCTATTTTCTATATTACGACGTCCTGTACGAGGCGCAATGTGCTTTTGGTAGTTTAATTCGCCTAAAAAACCCGAATAAAAAGCTCTGTCGTAATTTTCGTTTTCTAATATAAAATGTTTAGCCGCTTGCTTTGGTAAACCGCAAACTGCTGGCGTAGGGTGTAAAACTTCTATTAAGGTTTTTAAGCTTTTAATATCTGGATTTAACTGAGCAGATATCATGGTTTTTAAATGCAATAAATTGCCGGCCTTAACGGTGTTTACATCCGATGTTTTTATGTTGCTAACAAAAGGTTTTATATTATTTACTATAAAATCGGTTACAAATTGCTGCTCCTGTTTTTCTTTTTCTTGCCAAACAACATCCATCGTACCGTTGTACGATTGGGTACCAGCAAGAGCCATAATGGAAAAACGCTGCCCTTCTATTTTTATAAGTGTTTCTGGTGTAGCACCTAACCACAACCCTACTTTAGGATGATACCAACAATACACAAATGCCGATTTGTAGTTGTTTAACAATTGCTTAAACAAATGTATGGGATCGTTGTTTTTAATAGGTAACGTTTCGCTTCTAGAAAGCACCACCTTTTTAAAAACATTCTCTTTTATAGCTTGCACACCCTTATTTACTAAATGAATATGCTGTGTTTTTGCCGTGGTATTCTGGTTTTTTTTTAGTTGAGATGAAACAACATTACTAAAACCATCCTCCTTATTGTCTTCTAAAGTATTTAAAAAAATCTGCTCAGACTGGTCGGTTGGAATAATAACCGTTTTATTAATCGCATCGAAAGGAGAAAAAACGAAACCTTGCTCTGTAAAACCCGATGTTATGTGTAAACTATTATTAGTTTGCAACAAAGCATCTATACCTGTTTTATGTGGCTTTCTATACATTACAAAGGGTAAGTTATTTTTGTAATGATTAGAAACAGTATCGAAAAAATCTTTTTCTAACATACAGTTATTTTTTTGGCAATGTAATGGTAGATAGTCGGCATAAAGAAATTAGGTTTTCCTGCTCATCTGTAACACGAATATCTAAAAGTTGTGTGGTACGACCTTTATGTATAAAGGTGGCTTTAGCGTAAACAAAACCAGATTTTACACTTTTTAAATGATTGGCTGTAATTTCTAGTCCGCGTACAAATAAATTTTCGGTGTCTGTAAAAATATGAGAAGCAAAACTACCTACACTCTCTGCCAGTGCTGCTGTGGCACCACCATGTAAAACGCCATCGGGTTGGTGTACTTTGGGTGAAACCGGCATTCTTGCTGTTAAAAAATTTTCGCCATAATCTACAACTTCTATGTTTAACGTTTCCATTAGGGTATTTTTACAAGCCGCATTGGCACGCTGTAACACAACTTCTTTGGTTAATGACATAGAAATACTGTACTTTTAAGATTATTAAACAAAAATACAAAACATAAGTGTAAATGAATTCAGAAGAAAAAGAAATATCATATACAACCACAAACACCTACTCTACTTTAAACACCTATACGGCGTCCACTAAAAACGTATGGTTGGTATGCCATGGACTTGGCTATTTAAGTCGCTATTTTATAAAATACTTTAAACATTTAGATCCTAATAAAAATTACATTATCGCCCCGCAAGCCTCCAGTAAATTCTATTTAAAATCTAATTTTAAGCATGTAGGAGCCTGTTGGCTTACTAAAGAAAAAACGCTTAGCGAAACCCAAAATATAATGCAGTATATAGACGCTGTGTTAAAAAACGAAAATATAGATAACACCGCTAACCTTATTGTTTTAGGATTTTCGCAAGGGGTTAGTATTGCAGCGCGTTATGTAGCTTCTAGACAATTACCATGTACTAAATTAATACTGCATTCTGGAGGTATACCAAAAGAATTAACAGCAGGTCATTTTAACTTTTTTACAGGCGAAACACATGTGGTTTATGGTAACAACGACAATTATTTAAACCCAGAACGCTTGGAAGTAGAACTAAAACACGCACGTGCAATTTTTAAAAATCATTTAAATATTACATCTTTTAACGGCACACACGAAATAGATAATAATACCATTTTAGAGTTATCGGAATAAATACTTTTGCACGTTTAGTACAGCCATAAAAATTGTGTGATTTTTAATCTTGTACTTCGGCCTTCTCTATATTAGACACCTTACCGTTATTAAATGTTAGTATTATGTAATTATGTTGAACACCAAATATAGCACTAGATGTGCCTAAATAATATTTCCATACATTATTAATAACGTTCGCTTCGGGCTGGCCTATAGTTTCAAGTACTTCGGTCTTATTTTTTCCTATAAACACGCCACTTGCAACAATATCGTCTCGCATCTCAAAACGTCTATTTTTTTCTGCAAACCAACTTTCTTTATCAAAGCTTTTTTTAGGTTCGTAGGCTAAACCGTTAAAAAAAGCCAGTACAAAAACAACATATATAACAGGTGTAACAATTAAGGTTGCTAAAACCGAAACTAAATTTAATTTTTTATTAATTTTAGTGTAGCGTTTTAAAAACCATCGTATTGTATAAAACACAAAAATTACTAAAACAATAATAGCTGTGCTAAAAATTAATACCATTTTAAATGAATTAGAATGTAAAGCTATTCTTTTTTGTTTTGGTACTTTGCTTTTTTACTGCCTTCGTACATCACATATTTTACCAAACGCGATTCTAACTTGGCATTAAACAATTGTATTTTTCTAGAAGGTCTTAAACCTACATATTTTAAAGCATCTAAATTACTGGTAATAAACCAAGCATCTGTACCTGGGTAGTTTTGTTTTAACGTATCTCCAATATTGGCATAAAACTCTTGCATATCTATATTTAAACGTTCGCCATAAGGCGGGTTAAATACCATATGTAATTTGTTATCGCCTGCTTTTCGAGTTTTAAAGAAATCTTCGTGTTTAATGTCTATAAAATCGTCTAGTTTAGCATTTTTTATATTCTCTTTAGCTTTAGCAACTGCACTTGGCGCTTTGTCGTAACCTATTATTTTATGATGAAAATCTCTTGTTTTACTTAATAAAGAATCTTCAATTTTCTCGAATAAATCGACATCCCAATCGCTCCAACGCTCGAAAGCAAATTCTTTACGCATTAAGTTTGGAGGTATATTACAAGCTATCATAGCCGCTTCGGCGAGCATCGTTCCAGAACCACACATAGGGTCCATAAAATCTGTCTGTCCATCCCAGCCCGAAAGCATTATTAATCCCGCTGCCAACACTTCGTTTATTGGCGCAATGTTAGTTGCTAATTTGTAACCACGTTTGTGCAAAGAATCGCCAGACGAATCTAAAGATATAGTACACTGTTGCCTGTCTATGTGCACATTTATTTTTAAATCTGGAAACTTTAAATCTACATTTGGTCGTTCTCCGGTATTGTCTCTAAAACGATCTACTATGGCATCTTTTGTTTTTTGAGCCACATATAGCGAATGTGTAAATAATTGCGAATGTATTGTAGCATCTACCGCCAAGGTACCAGAAGATTTCATATAGTCTTCCCAAGGCATTTTGTATATCTTATCGTATAGATCTTTTTCGCTAATAACTTTAAAAGTATGTATGGGCTTTAAAATTTTTACTGCCGTACGCAAGCCTAAATTTGCTTTGTACATAAAACCTTTATCGCCTGTAAAGCTTACATTTCGAACGCCAGCTTTTACATGCAAAGCGCCTAGTTGTGTAAGCTCTTTAGCTAATAAATCTTCAAAGCCAAATAAGGTTTTGGCAACCATTTTAAAATTGTGTTCCATCGTTTTACGTGCCAATTTATAGCCTAAAAAACAAAAATATATTTTATTTTGCTTGGGTTAAAGTAAAAATAAAAGACAACCAATAATGCGACCTTTTATTTTAAATGTATTTGATATATACAAGATTGCAAAAATAATGTAATTTTGTGGCAATTGTTAGAGTTTATTAATAATTCGAATACGGTTTACGCCTAAGTCTTTTTATTACCATCTTAATTAAAAACATGCTACATATTTAAATATTTCTTAAAGTAGCTTAACCTAAAAAGATATAAACTTACTTTAGCAGATTAAAAAAAGATTATGAGCAAAAACGAAGAAAAATGGTATGCCTCATGGTTCGACACGCCATTTTATCACATCTTATATAAAGATAGAAATGATACCGAAGCGCAAAATTTTATGGATGCGCTAACCGAATATTTAAACCTTCCCGAACAAGGTACTGTACTAGACCTAGCCTGTGGTAAAGGTAGACATGCCAGGTATTTAAACCAGATTGGTTACCAAGTTACCGGAGTAGATTTAAGTGAAAATAGTATTGCTTTTGCCAAACAATTTGAAAACGATACTTTACAATTTGATGTACATGATATGTGTTTACCACATACCCGTAAATTTGATGCTGTTTTTAATTTGTTTACAAGTTTTGGTTATTTTGAAGATGATAACGATAATTTAAGAACCATAAAAGCTATTAAAGCCAATTTAAATGATATAGGATTTGGTGTTATCGATTTTATGAACAGTGAATTTATTATTGATAACCTAGTACCCGAAGAAGTAAAAGTAGTCGATGGCATTACTTTTAACTTAAAACGTTATGTGCAGGATGGTTTTATAATAAAAGATATTGCTTTTAACGCCAACAATACGGCTTATAACTACCAAGAACGCGTTAGAGGTTTTACTTTAAAAGACTTTGAAGTGCTTTTTAAACAAGCCGATGTACATTTATTAGATATTTTTGGAGATTATAAACTAAACAAATACAGTGCAAAAACCTCTAACCGATTAATCATGATTTTTAAATAGAACATATTTAAAATATCAATTAGTTTTTTTCTAAATGAACAAGTTTTTATTACCAATATTCGCTGTTGTTTTTGGGGTTATTATAGCCTATTTCACAAAGAACAAAAAATCTATAAACACCAAACTACTGCTCTCTTTTAGTGGTTCGTTTTTATTGGCATTAACCTTGTTTGAGCTTTTACCAGAAGTATACCATCATTTAGAAGCTAAGCGTACCGGCTTATACATTATGTGCGGTATTATGCTGCAAATTATTTTAGAACTTTTTTCTAAAGGCGCAGAACATGGTCATGTTCATGCCCATCAAAAAAACACACAATTTCCTTGGTTATTATTTATTAGTCTTTGTATACATAGTTTTCTAGAGGGGTTCCCTATACACGAACATAATATTATGATTTATGGTGTACTAATACATAAAATACCTATTGCAACTTTAATTAGTGTATTTCTATTTCAAAGCAATTACAGCAAACCAAAAATTGTGTTTTTTTTATTATTATTTGCATTAATGACGCCACTAGGCACCCTAATCTCTAATATTTCTAACTTTACAGAAGTTACTATAAATAGTGTTAATGCTTTGGTAATAGGTATCTTTTTTCATATTTCGACCACCATTTTATTTGAAAGTGGAGAAGGCCATAAATTTAATTTATCAAAATTTATAAGTATTATACTCGGTATTGCAATAGCTTATTTTATATAAAATTATAACAAAAAAACACGTATGTTCTCTAAAGAAGAAAGCCGTTTAATGAAACAAGAATTTTGGACTAGCTTTGGGAAATCTTTTCCAAGGAAATGGATTTTATACAACACAAAATTAAAAGGCTTTAGTTTTAAATTTCATTTTGATAATAAAACGGCAGCAGTCGTATTAGATGTCGAAGACGATCTAGAATATCGCATTAAATATTGGGAAAAGCTAGAAGCTTTAAAAAATATTTTAACCACAGAATATTTACCAGAAGCCATTTACCACGAACAATATATTTTAGATAACGAAAAAGAAATTTCTAGAATTCTAGTTCCTTTAGATTTAAAAGTATCTATACACAATAAAAAATCATGGCGAGATGTTATGGAGTTTTTTAACAAAAACATGCGTCTTTTTGAAGCTTTTTTTGAAGAATATAGAGATGTTATAGCCGACTAGATTACATACCATAAAATCATAAAAAAATGACTTATTGCTCCCGCTAGCACAAATAAATGCCATATAAAATGGTTGTAAGGAATTTTAGAAATAGCATAAAACACAATACCTATAGTGTATAATGAGCCTCCTAAAATAAGCCAAAAAACACCTCCAGAACCAATGGCCAACATTAAGTTAGGAAAATCTATAACAATAAGCCAGCCCATAACCAAATATAATAGCATCGAGAACACTTCAAAACGGCCTGTAAAAAACAGTTTTAGTACCAGCCCAAAGCAAGCAATACCCCACACTAAATAAAGCAACGTAAACCCTAAACTATTAATTAAAGTAATTAATAAAACCGGGGTGTAAGTACCTGCTATAAGCAAGTAAATACTAATATGATCTAGTATTCTATATCGCTGTTTTAATGTTTTTTCTGCGGTGTAATGATATAATGTAGATGCTGCAAATAATATGACAAACGACAATGTGTAAACAAGAATTTTGGACTAGTTTTGGAAAATCTTTTCCAAGAAAATGGATTTTGTACAACACAAAATTAAAAGGCTTTAGTTTTAAATTTCATTTTGATAATAAAACGGCCCTGGTCGCCTTAGATTTAGAAGACGATCTTGAAAATAGAGTTAATTGTTGGGAAAAATTACTCGCTTTAAAAACGATACTTAAAGACGATTATTTACCTGATGCTATTT
>CALHCQ010000137.1 GCA_937936645.1 uncultured Algibacter sp. | reverse complement strand
CGTGTACCTTTAAATATAACTTTATTTGTTTTACGATCTTTTCCTTCAAATAAATCATCTTCATTAGCAACCTGAGTCCATGTAAACGAAAAGTCTAAAATTGTTTTAAAGAAATCGTTAGTAAGACTTAATGGCTTAGTAGTAAATACACCTAATGCAGAATTGTTGTAATTTGCACCCAATACTCTTAAGCCACCTAATAGAACAGTCATTTCTGGTATTGTTAACGTTAATAAGTTAGCACGATCGATTAACAAATTTTCTGCAGCTATATTTAAGTTCGGTTTAATGTAATTTCTAAAACCATCTGCTTTAGGCTCTAAATAATTAAACGACTCTACATCTGTTTGTTCTTGTGTAGCATCTCCTCTACCTGCCGTAAATGGAACTGAAATATTAGCCCCTGCATTTTTTGCAGCTATCTCTACACCTACATTACCTCCTAAGACTATTAAATCTGCCATAGAAATTTCTCCATCAAAATCGTTTTTAATGGTATCATAAATATCTAAAACCTCAGATAATTGATTAGGGTTGTTTACCAACCAATCTTTTTGCGGCGACAAACGTATACGTGCACCATTAGCTCCTCCACGCTTATCGGAATCTCTGTATGTAGATGCCGATGCCCAAGCTGTAGACACTAATTGAGACACTGTTAATCCTGAGTTTATAATTGCGTGTTTTAAATTTTTGATATCTGCATCACTTAGATCATAATTTACCTTAGGTATTGGGTCTTGCCATATTAAAGACTCCTTAGGGACTTCTGGCCCTAAATAACGACTAACAGGCCCCATGTCTCTATGGGTTAATTTAAACCATGCTTTTGCAAAGGCATCCTCGAATGCTTTTGGATTTTCTTTAAAGTGTTTCGATATTTTTAAATAATCTGGATCTATTTTTAATGCTATATCAGCATCTGTCATCATCAATGCTTGTGTTTTACTAGCATCTCCAGCAGTTGGTGCCATTTTTGCTTGAGATGCCTTTGTTGGTGTCCATTGCGATGCCCCTGCTGGACTTTTAGTTAGTTCCCATTCGTAATCTAACAAAACCTTAAAGTAATCATGATCCCATTGTGTAGGGTTTGGCGTCCATGCGCCTTCTATACCACTTGTAATTGTATCGTCTAAAACTCCTGTACCAAAAGTATTTTTCCAACCAGTACTCATTTCTTCTATAGACGCTCCATGTGGGTCTTTACCAACATATTTATCTGGATTGGCAGCCCCATGAGCTTTACCAAAAGTATGGCCTCCTGCTGTAAGTGCTACAGTTTCTTCATCATTCATAGCCATACGCCCAAAAGTCTGTTTCATTAACTTGGCTGTACCTAATGGATTAGACTCTCCGTTTGGCCCTTCGGGGTTAACGTAAATTAAGCCCATATGTGCGGCTGCTAAATCGCCTTCCAACTCATCGTTATCAAATCGGTCTTTATTATCTAACCATTCGGTTTCTGTACCCCAATAAATATCTTGTTCTGGCTCCCAAACATCTTCGCGTCCTCCTGCAAAACCAAACGTTTTAAACCCCATAGACTCTAAAGCGCAATTACCAGCTAAAATCATTAAATCTGCCCAAGATAATTTAGCGCCATACTTCTTTTTTATAGGCCAAAGCAATAGTCTTGCTTTGTCTAAATTACCATTATCTGGCCAACTGTTTAAAGGTGCAAATCTTTGATTTCCTGTTGCAGCTCCCCCACGACCGTCGCCAACACGATAGGTACCTGCACTATGCCATGCCATACGAATCATAAATGGTCCGTAATGTCCGTAATCTGCAGGCCACCAATCTTGAGAATCTGTTAACAAAGCAACAACGTCTTTTTTTAGCGCATTAAAATCTAAAGCATTAAACGCTTCAGAATAATTAAAATCAGCACCCATTGGATTGGATTTTGCACCATGCTGCCTTAGTATGTTTAATTTTAATTCGTTAGGCCACCAATCTCTATTACTTGTACC
This sequence comes from uncultured Algibacter sp., assembly GCA_937936645.1. GTDB lineage: Bacteria > Bacteroidota > Bacteroidia > Flavobacteriales > Flavobacteriaceae > Postechiella. The sequence goes on along the minus strand of CALHCQ010000137.1, from coordinate 8,390 downwards.
CTCGCCTGCTGTTTTTTTAGGTGTACCACTAAAAAATGGGCATTTACTTATATCTCCTTTGTTATTGTTGCTATCCATAATTTTTAAACGATTTAAGGTTGTTTGTCTCTCTGTTTTGATAAAATTACAAAATAACGAACAAGTATTATCAGCTTTAAATTCTATTTAATTATTTAACTATTAAAAAAAACTATTATTAATTTATTATCCATAACATATAGTTATTATACATAGATAAAATAAAACCTTAAACTAATTGAGTAATTGTAGTTATTAAACAGGAAATATTTATAATTTTATATTTTTAATCTAAAAACATAAAAATGGCAACAGTAACATTAAAAGGTAATGCACTAAATACTATTGGAAGTTTACCAGAAGTGGGAACTAAAGCTCCAAATTTCTCTTTAGTTGCAAACGATTTATCAATACAAAACTTAAACGACTACAAAGGCTCTAAAGTTGTTTTAAATATTTTCCCTAGTGTAGATACAGGAACTTGTGCACAATCTGTTCGTCAATTTAACAAAGACGTAAGCAGTTTAGAGAACACTAAAGTTTTATGTATATCTAGAGATTTACCATTTGCTCAAGCAAGATTTTGTGGCGCAGAAGGTCTTGAAAATGTTATTAACTTATCAGACTATAAAGATGCTAGTTTTGGTAATGCTTATGGTGTAACATTTAACGGGGGGCCACTAGACGCATTATTATCTAGAGCTGTTGTTGTACTTAACGAGAATGGCGATGTTGTTTATACAGAACAAGTGGCAGAAACGGTAGACGAACCAAACTACGAAGCTGCACTAAACGCTTTAAAATAATTGCTTTTTAAAATGCAAAAAAAAGAATCCTTCATAGTAAATAGAATAAAAAGTGTGGGCTACGCCTATAAAGGTGCTGTCTTTCTTTTAAAAACTGAAGCTAGCTTAAAAATTCAATTTTTTTTAGGTTTAGCTGTTACTGCTGCAGGATTCTTTTTTAATATATCTAAAGCAGAATGGATAGTGCAAATACTAGCAATAGCTCTTATTATGACTGCAGAGGGAATAAATACAGCTATAGAGGCATTAGCAGATTTTATACACCCAGAACACCATAAAAAAATAGGCATTATTAAAGACGTTGCTGCAGGAGCTGTTTTTATAGCTGCGATTCTTGCAACAATAATAGGCCTAATTATATATCTTCCTAAAATTATAATCTAAATAGTACATACAATGGTATACATGCTATTTTTTACATAATAGTTTTGTAACTGCTAGTTATTTGTATTTTTGTTAAGTTGTTTATTTAAACATCACTGTTAAATTCATTCTGAAATTAAAATTATTAATGGCCAAGAAAAAAACCAATACTACAAAAGCAAAAACGCCTAGAAAAAAAATTAAACTACCCAAACTAAAAATTTCTAGTCAGCAAAAACTAGTATTAGGTAGTTTTTTAAGTATGTTTGGTTTCTTATTATTTACAGCATTTGTATCTTACTTTTTTACAGGTAATAACGACCAAAGTGTACTAAGTAATTTTCCTTCTAGAAGTCATGAAACTCAAAATTGGGTGAGTCAATTTGGCGCTTGGTTAGGTCATTTTTTTATTTATAGAGGTTTTGGAATCGCTGCATTTATTATTTCGGGATTGGTTTTTTTATCTGGCATTTACATCTTAATAAATGCAAATACATCACAACTAAAAAAACACTGGTTTTGGGGTATTTATATTATGATTTGGCTTTCTTTATTCTTTGGTTTTTTTAACAAAAAATACAGCATTCTTGGAGGTACTGTTGGTTTTGAAACCAATAGCTATTTACAAGACTATATTGGTAAAATAGGTGTGTCTCTTTTATTAATCTTGGGCCTAATTACCTACCTTGCTACGCGTTTTAAATTAACATTCGACAGTATTTCTAATCTATTTATATCGGCTAAAAAAGACCTGAAAGATGAATTTTCTAGCACAGATATAAAGCAAAGTGTACCCATAGATAATAACTTAACAGAAGAGGCCAATGCATTTAAAAGCGTTGTAGAAAATAAACCTCATGTAACGCCTAAGCCAGAACCTAAGATAGTAACAGAAATTGAAGAGGCTCCTGTTGAGTTACACATCGAAGACAAACAAGTACAAAAACCTATTAAAACAACAGACGCTACAACTCTAGAAGTAAACATAGCTCCAGAAGAACCTGCTGTAGATGAAGATTTAGCTATAGATGTAGTAAAGGTACCAGAAGAAGCGTCTGAAACAGACAATCTAGCGAATAAATTAGTAGAAGATTTTGGACAATTTGACCCTACTTTAGAACTAGGAAACTACCAATTCCCACCATTAGATTTATTAAAACAATACAATACCGAAGGGATTACAATAAACCAAGAAGAATTAGAGGAAAACAAAAATAAAATTGTACAAACCTTAAGCAATTACAAAATAGGCATTGCTAGTATTAAGGCAACCATTGGACCAACAGTAACACTTTACGAAATTGTACCTGAAGCTGGAGTTAGAATATCAAAAATTAAAAATTTAGAAGACGATATTGCTTTATCGCTTGCCGCATTAGGTATACGTATTATTGCACCAATACCTGGCAAAGGAACCATTGGTATAGAGGTGCCAAATAAAAATTCTACCATTGTTTCTATGCGTTCGGCAATTGCATCTCAGAAATTTCAAAAATCTGAAATGCAACTCCCTATTGCTTTAGGAAAAACAATTAGTAACGAAACTCTTGTGGTCGATTTAGCAAAGATGCCACACCTATTAATGGCTGGTGCTACTGGACAAGGAAAATCGGTAGGACTTAATGCCGTACTAACCTCTTTACTGTATAAAAAACACCCAGCAGAAGTTAAATTTATTCTTGTAGATCCTAAAAAAGTAGAACTTACTTTATTTAATAAAATAGAACGCCACTACTTGGCCAAATTGCCCGATAGTGAAGAGGCTATTATTACCGATAATACTAAAGTAATAAATACCCTTAACTCGTTGTGTATTGAAATGGACAACCGTTACGAACTTCTTAAAAATGCACTATGTAGAAATATAGCCGAGTATAATGCAAAATTTAAAGCTCGTAAATTAAATCCTAACGACGGGCACCAATTTTTACCATACATTGTTTTAGTAGTCGATGAGTTTGCCGATTTAATAATGACTGCCGGTAAAGAAGTAGAAACCCCAATTGCCAGGTTGGCACAATTAGCTCGTGCCATAGGTATACACTTAATTATAGCAACACAAAGACCATCTGTAAACGTCATTACAGGTATTATTAAAGCCAATTTCCCTGCTAGAATAGCTTTTAGGGTAACTTCGAAAATAGATTCTAGAACGATTTTAGACGGCTCTGGAGCCGATCAACTTATTGGTCGTGGAGATATGTTATACACCCAAGGAAATGATTTAATACGTGTGCAATGTGCTTTTGTAGATACTCCAGAAGTAGAAAGAATTGTAGATTTTATTGGAGCGCAAAAGGCATATCCAGATGCTTATTTGCTTCCAGAGTATGTTGGAGAAGAAAGTGGCACAAGTCTTGATATAGATATATCGGATAGAGATAAATTGTTTAAAGATGCAGCAGTTGTAATTGTAACAGCACAACAAGGCTCTGCATCTTTATTACAACGTAAATTAAAATTAGGCTATAATAGAGCTGGTAGAATAATAGACCAGCTAGAAGCGGCCGGTATTGTTGGTCCTTTTGAAGGAAGTAAAGCCAGACAAGTACTTATAACCGATTTAATAGCTCTAGACCAACATTTAGAAAACGAAATATAATTTAAAACAACTATGAAATATATTATTACTGTACTACTTATTACAATAACGACTTTTAATGGTTTTAGCCAAAACAAAGCTCAAGAGTTGTTAAATGAAGTATCTAAAAAAGTAAAATCTTACGACAATATAGCTATAGATTTTAAATATGTTTTAGAAAACACAGCCGAAAACATTAAGCAAGAAACGCGTGGTGATGTTATTTTAAAACAAGACAAATACAAATTAAATATTCTTGGTATAACACGCTTATATGATGGTGAAAAGTTATATAGTATAAGCCCAGAAGATGAAGAAGTTACCATTTCTTCTCAAAATGATGATGACGAAAATAGTATAACACCAAGCAAAATGCTTTCCTTTTACGAAGATGGATATTCATATACAATGGACATTGTTCAAAATATAAAAGGTAGAAAAATTCAGCTCGTAAAATTAACGCCTATAGATACCAATTCAGAAATAAAAACGATCTATTTAGGGGTAGATTCGCAAACAAAACACATTTACAACTTAATTACAGTTGGAAAAAATGGTACAAAAACCATTTTAACGGTTAATTCTTTTAAAACTAATGTGCCATTATCAAAAACCTTATTTACCTTTGACGCTAATAAATATAAAAATTATTACGTTAACCATTTAGACTAGGTAATTAGATTGAAAATATTAGACCGCTACATACTAACTTCGTATTTAAAAACTTTTTTTAGTGTCTTTATCATACTGGTTCTTATATTTATATTACAAACTATTTGGTTGTATATAAAAGAACTTGCCGGTAAAGATTTAGACATTGTTGTTATAGCTAAGTTTCTTCTATACTTTTTACCTAAATTAATGCCTTTGGTATTGCCACTAACCATACTATTAGCATCTATAATGGTATTTGGTAGCTTTGCAGAAAACTACGAGTTTGCTGCCATGAAATCTACAGGAATATCACTTAGACGTGCCATGACAGGTTTAAGTATATTTATTGTTTTACTTGGTTTTCTAACTTTTTTATTTTCTAATAATGTTATTCCATGGGCCGAGTATAACTCGTATAATCTTAGAAAGAACATAGCAAAAATAAAACCTGCTATGGCCATAGCCGAAGGACAATTTAATCCTATCGGAGATGATGGTACAACTATTAAAGTAGAAGAAAAAAGTGGCGATCGTGGTCAATATTTAAAAGACATTGTAATACATAAAAAAGGAGATAGAGGAAAAAAAAACACCACTACAATAATAGCTAAAATAGGTGAAATTATAAGCAGTGATTCATCCAACGTATTAAAATTAATACTTCACGATGGTAATTATTACAAAAACATACTTTCTAAAGATTACAAACAAAAAATAAAGCACCCTTTTGCAAAAAGTAGCTTTAAAACTTACATTATAAATATTGATTTGTCTGAGTTTAATAATGTTGATGTCGATGATAAAAATTATGACAATAAATATAACATGTTAAGCGTGTCTAGTCTAGATTATGCCATAGACTCACTTACTACAAAGCAAAGCAATAGCCATGAAACATTTTCTAATAAATTATACCAAACTTCTAACATTTACCAAAGAGACTATTCTAAAGAGGAAAACAACAACGCCCCTAATCAAGTTAAAAACTTGCAAAAAGAAGAGAATAAAACAAGGTATAAGCTAGAAAAAAGAATAGAGAAAGATTCTATTTACAGCGGTGAAGTTTTAACGTTATTTGAAGATAAGAACACGCAAACTGTTCTAAATATTATTAACACCTCTTTAAGCAACATTAATAGTGCTAAACAATTAGTTACTAGAAAAAAGGCTTCTTTAAAACCTAAAAAATCTCATTATAACAGACATATTATTTCTTTTCATGAAAAATTTGCACTTGGGTTTGCTTGTGTCATTTTGTTTTTTGTAGGAGCTCCTTTAGGTGCATTAATACGTAAAGGTGGTCTTGGTTTACCTATGGTTATTGCAATACTGTTGTTTTTAACGTATCATTTTATTGGAATTTTTGCCATTAACAGTGCCAAAAATGGCAGCTTTAATCCTGTGTTAGCAAGTTGGTTTTCTACTTTAATTATGCTACCTATTAGTATTTTTTTAACAAAAAGAGCTACAGAAGACAAAGCACTTTTTGATTTGGATAATATTACCGTCCCTTTAAAAAAGATATTTAATCTTGGTAAGAAAACAGATTACTCGTTCTTAAAAACACAAAACAACGAACAACTTATTACAACAATAAATAATAAGTTAGAAGATAATCACATTAAATATGAAGCTTTATTAATATTAAATTCAAGGAAACTTATTACAAAAGACTTACGGGAAAACAACTTAATAGCTATCAATAAAACATTTGAAACAAAACAAACTATAGTTAAAAACTTTAAAGAACATTCTGCCTTTTTAATAAGCTTGTATAGTGTAGCAGTAATATTATTAGTATTATTTTTAGTATTCAAAAACAATAAATTACCAGCTTTAGCTACAGCTTCTATAAAAATTAGCATCGTATCGGTTGTTTTATATTTTATATACTACATAAAATCATTATTAAATATTAAACAATTTTATACCAACAACAGTAAATCTCCTAGCATATTAATGCTTATAATTGGTTTTCCATTATATTTTTTAGGTTACTTTTATTCAAATTCTAAAATAAACGAAGACTTAAAAATATTATTTTCAAAAAAATTGAATCTTGAAGATAATCATGAAATTAATACAGTAGCCCTTAAAACCCTAGAAAGAGATAAAAATATAAGTAGTAATAACTATAGTGATGCTTTATTTTCTAAAAACAAATTAAAACTAGGTATTAAAACACTAAACGACTTAAAAGCCCACTCATTATTTACTGTAATTACTTACTGTGTAGCTGTTGTGTTATTTATTTTGTTTTTTGTATTTAAAAATAATAAACTTCCAGCATTAGCAACCGCATCTATACAGTTAAGCATCATAGCCGCTTTATTATATTTAGTTTATTATATAAAATCGCTTTTAAATATTTTTAATTTATATAAAGCAAAAATTCTATTAAAAAAGCCCAGCGCATTATTATTAATAATAGGTTTACCGCTCTATGCAATAGTATATGTAACTATTAAAAATATAATTACTCAAGGCCTAAAAGATAGTCCTAAATAAGCAATAACTTTGCAAAATGATACCAGAAACAAAAAAAACAAACACGAGTCAGTTTAAACTGGATACTATACATGACGCCATAGAAGATATAAGAAATGGCAAAGTTATCATTGTTGTTGATGACGAGAATAGAGAAAATGAAGGTGATTTTTTAGCTGCTGCAGACAAAGTATCTCCGCAAATGATAAACTTTATGGCCACTCATGGACGTGGACTTATTTGTGCGCCTTTAACCGAAAATCGCTGTAAGGATCTTGAGTTAGATATGATGGTTAGAAATAACACCGACCCTATGGAAACGGCTTTTACCATATCGGTAGATTTACGCGGAAACGGTGTAACAACAGGAATATCTGCTAACGACAGATCGAAAACTATAAAAGCGCTTGTAAGTAAAGAAACTAAACCTTACGAGCTTGCCAGACCTGGACATATATTTCCGCTTGTTGCAAAAGAAGGTGGCGTTTTACGTAGAACAGGACACACCGAAGCTGCTATAGATTTTGCAAGACTTGCAGGATTAAACCCAGCTGGTGTTATTGTTGAGATCATGAATGAAGATGGCTCGATGGCACGCTTACCAGAGCTTTATAAAATTGCTAAAAAGTTCGATTTAAAAATTGTATCTATAGAAGATTTGGTAGCCTATAGAATGAAACATGATTCTTTAATAGACAAAAAAGAAGATTTTGAAATAGAAACGCGCTTTGGCCGTTTTAGATTAAGAGCCTACAAACAAACCACAAATAACCAAATACACATAGCATTAACTAAAGGGAACTGGAAAGACGACGAACCTGTACTTACCAGAATAAATTCGACATTAGTTAACAACGATATTCTTGGCACGCTAACAAATAACATAGACGACCAATTAAACGATATGGTTACTATGATAAATAAAGCTGGTAAAGGGGCTATTATTTTTATAAATCAAGAAACACAATCTATGGATATACTTAATAGATTAAATTTCTTGAAAGAAAATCAAGGTAGTCAAGAAATACCTAAAGCACCTAAAATAAATATGGATAGTAGAGATTTTGGTATTGGTGCACAAATATTACACGATTTAAATATTCATAAATTAAAATTAATATCTAACGCCAAAGGACATACAAAACGTGTTGGACTTATAGGTTATGGTTTAGAAATTATAGAATATGTAAAGTATTAATCTCTTATAAAGTTTATAACAAAAAAAACAGTTTTATCTAATAACTAGATAAAGCTGTTTTTTTTATGTTAAAATTGTAAAACTACAAAGCTTCTTTTATAGCCTGGACCATACTTGAGGCTCTAGATGCAACCTCTTCTTCTGTCCAAGATAACTTTATTAAGCAAGATATGTTTCTAGAAATATAATCGTCAGATTGTTTATATGCTTTTGTTTCTAAATATTGCATACCCGCTTTAACTTCTTTAGATAAAGGAAATAATGTTTTTAGTTCCTTTAAATG
>CALHCQ010000136.1 GCA_937936645.1 uncultured Algibacter sp. | reverse complement strand
ATATTAATATCTCCTAACATGGCAAAAGATGCCGTAGTACCTCCCGTTGTAGGATCTGTACAAAGAGATATATAAGGTATGGCAGCGTCTGCTAGTTGTGCTAGTTTTACAGATGTTTTTGCTAATTGCATTAACGATAATGCCGCTTCCATCATTCTAGCGCCACCAGATTTCGATATTACCATTAAAGGTATATTGTGTTTTAAAGAATAATCGGCAGCTCTGGCAATTTTCTCACCAACAACACTTCCCATAGATCCGCCTATAAAACCAAAATCCATACACGCTATAACCAAATCTTTTCCTTTCGATTTTCCAACGGCAGTTCTAACAGCATCTTTTAGATTTGTTTTCTTTTGAGCTGCCTTTAAACGGTCTGGATATTTTTTTGTGTCTTCAAATTTTAAAGGGTCTTTAGATTCTAGGTTAGCATCTAGCTCTTTAAATTCATTATCATCAAATAATATTTCAAAGTATTCTTTACTTCCTATACGAACATGGTATCCATCTTCTGGACTAACATAAAAGTTTTTTTCTAATTCTTTAGTGTCTACAATCTTTCCTGTTGGAGATTTGTACCAAAGACCTTTAGGTGTGTCTTTTTTTTGTTCTGTTGTTGTTTGTATTCCTTTATCTTTTCTTTTAAACCAAGACATATGATTTTTTATTTTATAGTCTCCTTTGTTAAGAGGCTTTTAATTATAGTTGCATTTAATTTAACGTTGTAACAATCTAAATAGTGGTAAAATAGTGTTACAAGTATAATCTACAAAATTAAACCTTTTTTTAATTTAGAGGTAAATGCAGCATAAAATTATTAACGAATTTACAATATGCTCTGTATATATGGTAAACTAGAGTGTTTTGTATTAAAAAAGATCTTACTTTTAAAGCAAGATCTTTTAATAAATAAGTAATATTTTGTTTACACTTAAAGTGTATTTACATTATTAAGGTCTTTAAAGGCTTTTGTTAATCGCTTTGTAAAAGACAATTCGCCTTTACGTTGCCACACCCTTGGATCGTAATATTTTTTGTTAGGTACATCGTCCCCATCAGGGTTACCAATTTGTTTTTTAAGGTATTCTGATTTTTCATTCATGTAATCTCTAACACCTTCCATGTAAGCGTATTGTAAGTCGGTATCGATATTCATTTTAATAACACCGTAACCTATAGCTTCTTTAATTTCTGCTACAGTAGAACCAGAACCACCGTGAAAAACAAAATCTATATGGTTTTCTTCTACCTTATATTTTTCTGTAATATGCTCTTGCGAGTTTTTTAATATTTTTGGCGTTAGCTTAACATTTCCTGGTTTGTATACACCATGTACGTTACCAAAGGCAGCAGCTATTGTAAATTGGTCACTTACTTTACTTAATTCTTCGTATGCGTAAGCTACTTCTGCTGGTTGTGTGTATAGTTTAGAGTCGTCTACATCGGTATTATCTACACCGTCTTCTTCGCCTCCTGTAATTCCTAATTCTATTTCTAGAGTCATGCCCATTTTAGACATTCTTTTTAAATAGGTTTTACAAATTTCTATGTTCTCTTCTAAAGGTTCTTCTGATAAATCAATCATATGAGAACTATACAAAGATTTGCCTGTTTCTGCAAAATGCTTTTCTGATGCGTCTAGCAAGCCATCAATCCATGGTAATAATTTTTTAGCACAGTGGTCTGTATGTAAAATAACCGTAACCCCGTAGGCTTCGGCCATAGTGTGTACATGTTTCGCTCCTGCTACAGCACCTGCAATAGCTGCTTTTTGGCCATCATTACTTAGTCCCTTACCTGCATTAAATTGTGCGCCTCCATTAGAAAATTGGATGATTACAGGTGAGTTTAACGATTTTGCCGTTTCTAATACGCCATTTATTGTATTAGAGCCTATAACGTTTATTGCTGGAAGTGCGTAGCCATTGGCTTTTGCATGGTTAAAAATCGCTTGTACTTCTTTTCCTGTAGCAACTCCAGGTTTTATATTGTGTCCCATAATTTAAATTTATACTACCAAAAATAAACAATTTATAGGTAGCTTTTTTGTTAATTGTAGTAAAAGTAAGTAAACAACAGAAAGTTTTAAGTAACTTTTTTTCTTAAAATTTAAATAATTAAAAAGGATAGTTTATACCAATATTGTATACCGCATTTTTAAAGTTGGAGTTTTTAAACCAGCGTTCTCCTTCTTGTAAAAACGGATCGTAGGTTTTAAATCCAATATCAAATCTAAATATAAAAAAACTAAAATCGTACCGCACGCCAAAACCAGAACCAACAGCGATGTCTTTTAAAGAGTCTATACCACTAAAAGTAGCGTTGTCGTCTTCTACATCGTCTAGTACATTCCAAATATTTCCAGAGTCTATAAATAAGGCACCATATAAATCTTCAAAAACATTAAAACGATGCTCTAAACTTAATGCTAATTTAAAGTTAGCTTCGTTAAACTCATTTGTGGTTTCAGAACTTCCTGGGCCTAGGCTGTATGCTGTCCATGCTCTATTATCGTTGGCGCCACCAGCAAAAAAACTTTTAGAAAAAGGTATGTTTGCAGAGTTGCCAAAGGGTACTGCCAAGCCAAGAAAACTGCGAACAGCTAGTACGTTTTTATGTCCCAAATCCCAGTGTTTTACATAGTCTAGTTCTGTTTTTAAGTATTGCGAATAGGCAACGTTAAAAAGCTCGAACCTATTATCGTTGTCTTTAGATAAACCTAATAACCTAGAGGTGTTGGCTAAAAGGTTACCAGCAGCTTCTATTTTAAAACGAAAAATAGAAAAGTTTTCATCTACTAAATTTATCCTGTTGTCTTTTGTTAAACTATAACTAGATGATAAAATTAAGTTGTCTTCTGTTAGTCTATCTTGACGCTCACTAATGGCAGATACGGTTCTAAAATCGGTACTTCTTGTGCTTAATACGGTGTTAGAGCTTAATACATCATTTATAAAAGCATCTGTTTGCCCCGGAAATGTTAGTGTTTCTCCGTTGTTATAGTTAATAGATTGCGAAATTCTATTTAATGTGTTAAAAGAACTGTTGTAAACACCAAAATAATTATCTGGATTTAAGTTTCTTACATATTGTATATTAAAAAGATCTAGTTTATTTGCTAATTTACTATTAGGTCGCCAATTATAATTAAAAACACCTGTAAAGGTTTGTTTATCTAAACCAATATTTTTTTGGCTGGTTGCCGATAAGCTAATTCTTGTGTTTGGAGATGTTTGTTTAGGTATCTTTTTTTGAGTGTTGAAAGGAGAAAATATTCTAGGTATAGTTAGTTTTATGTCTACACCAAGTTCGTTAATGTCAAAAAATTGTTCTCTTTCATTTCGGTCGTCTTTTGATGCACCAATAGATCCAAAAGCTGATATTTCTAAGGTTTCTGCGCCATTAAAAATATTTCTTATAAGTAAACTTGGGTTTAGCGAAAAACCAACCGATTGTATATTACTTTGCGAAGCTTCGGCGTCAAAACCTAAACTAAATTTCTTTAATGGAGTTAAGTAAATATTTGCAGTAAGCGTTGTGTCTTTATGTTCGATGTATTCAATATTAGGATATTTAAAAGTTTTTAAATTACTAATATGTCTGTAAGTTAAGGTTCTGTCTATATCTTTAAATACCGTTTTCGGATTAATAAAAACAGCATTGGTTAATGCTTTAGGTTTGTAACTAATTTTGTTTTTGTAGCTATAAAGCGTATAGCCTTTGTGAGAGATAGAGTCTTTATAAGGTAAACCCTCGTTAGCAAAACGATGATCTGTTATAATATTAACTTTTTTTATTTTATAAATTTTAAAAGGCTCTTTTAAAACAGAGTCTTGGGTTTTAACTGTTTTGTTTTGAATGCTAAATTCGACATTTACTTTTTTATTAGTACCTATGGTGTCAATTTCTACATTAATATAATCTTGTTTAAAATTATAAACTCCAGAGTTTCTTAAAAATGATGTAATACGTTTTCTTTCTAACTCAAAATTATTGGTTTTATATTGCTGGTTGCTTACAACAAAAGCCTTTTGTTTAAAGCGATTGTAAATAGAGTCTATTGCAGGTGTCTCTATTTTAGTTGATATAGAATCTATAATAAAAGGCTGTCCCGTGTTTACAGCATATTCTATATTAGCGTGCTTTGGCTCGTTGCTTATTATGTTATATGAGGTTTTAGCATTAAACCAACCATGGTTTATGTAATAGTTTTGTAAGCGCTTTATAGATTTTTTAGTCTTTTTTTCGTCAATAATTACAGGAGCTTCGCCTGTTTTTTTTATCCAATTATTAAAATTTAAAACGGACTGTTTTATTTTATTAGATTGTTTAACCGATAGTAATTTGTTTAAGCGTTTACGCCTTTTTTCTTTTTTGTTAACCCAAGTCTCGTAAAGTGAGTCTCTATTTGGTCTTGCAGTATTGTAAATGTGTAGCCCAATGGGTGTGTTAAGTAGTTTTTTATTGGGCTGTTGGTGCAATAAATTATTTATAGTTTCGGTATTGTTTTTTTTACCATTAATAAGTATTGTGTTGTTGTCTAGTAAGTATTCGTCTTCGCTTACACGCTTAGCACTGTCGCAGGTGTATAGAAAAAATACCATGTTAAGGCAAACTAATATTTTAATTGCGGCTTTTTTCAATATCGAAAAATTAATTATTATAAACAATTTGTGCTGTACAACACGATATAAACTTAAAATAGTAAACCTCAAAAATACTAATATTTAATGTGAAAAAATATTTAAATAATTAAGACATAATTTAAGACATGCAGTTTTTTTTCTTTTTCTTTATAAACTTAAATTAAACACGTTTACATGCTGTCTAAAAATCAAATAAAATTTATAACAAGTTTAAAACAAAAAAAGTATAGAACAGCTCACAAACTTTTTGTTGTAGAAGGCGTAAAGGGTATTAAGGAGTTGCTAAAATCGAATCTTAAACTACATACATTATACACGACAAAAAGTTTTAATAATAGTGATGTTCAAGAGGTTTTAATAGACAACAAAGATTTAAAACGTATTAGTTTTTTAACAACCCCTAATACGGCTCTAGCGGTTTTTGAAATGCCCGAACCACAAGACATTGTTTATAATAAACTTATTTTGGCTTTAGACGATGTAAGAGATCCTGGTAACTTAGGCACCATAATACGTTTATGCGATTGGTTTGGTATTACAGAATTGGTTTGCAGCATGGAGACAGTAGACTGTTATAATCCAAAAGTAGTGCAAGCCACTATGGGGTCCATAACTCGAGTAAATATTACATACACTAATTTAGAGCGTTTTTTGGGTTGTATAAATACGCCTATTCTAGGTGCTTTTATGGATGGTACTAATGTTTATAAAACCACATTGCCAGATGTAGGAGTGTTGGTTATGGGTAACGAGGCAAACGGTATTTCTAAACCCATTGAAAATGTGATAAGCCGTAAAGTATCTATACCAAGATTTGGAGCTTTACAAGCTACAGAAAGTTTGAATGTAGCAACTGCCACCGCTATTTTATTAAGCGAATTTAAGCGCTAGTTTTTATTGAAATGTGAAGTTTATAAATATACCACGTGTTTGTAGTTGGTCTATGTTAGATGTCCAAGGACTATTAGGGTCTTCGTCTCTAACAATTTCGTCTTTTATTCCAAAAATTCCACGAATAGAAGGTGTAAATTTAAAGTTAGACAAATAAAAATCTATACCAAAACCTAACTCGTAAAACAAAGGGTTTCTAATGGTTCTAAACTGACCATTACTGTTGTCGTCAGGATTATCTTGGTTACTAGATAAATCTATGGCTGTAGATACCCCACCAACTATAAAAGGTTTGAAATTATTAATTCGTTTTGTAGAAAATTTAACAAGTAGCGGTATGTGTATATAGGTCGATTTTACTTCTCTTGATAAATCTCTTTCCCTAAATTCATCAGGAATAAAATTGTTAGGACTAAAATTTAATGTTCTTGTAGATATTATTAAGCCTGGTTCTAAACGTAAATCGATATAATTATTAATACGAAGATTACCAATTAAACCCACGTTAAAGCCAGTGCCTTGATCTACTAAAACCTCTTCTAAGTCTTCTGTGTAATTAAAATTAAAATCTAATTTATTAAAGCCTAAAAAATACCCCCATCTAAGTCTTTTAAACTCTGTTGTACCACGACCTTGATTAGCGTCTTGAATTATTTTTTCTTTTTTAAAAAGTTGCGCATGCATGGCGCACGTAGCAAAAACAAAAAGGATAATTAAGATTGATTTTTTCATAACGTTATTTTGATGACACATAAATGGTTGCCACACCAAAAGTTTGCGGTAGGTCTTTAACATTTATAAACCCTATTTTTCTTAAAATATTGTTTAATGCCTCACCGTATGGAAAAACAGATGCAGATTCGCATAAATATTTATAAGCCGTTTTATCTTTAGAAAACGTTTTACCAATTAATGGTAATATGTTTTTTGTGTAAAAATTATAACCTTGTTTGTACGGTGTTTTATCTGGCATAGATGTTTCTAAAATAACAAAAGTGCCTCCTGGCTTTAAAACCCTTAAAATTTCTTTAAGTCCGTTTTCTAATGTTTCAAAATTACGAACACCAAAGGCCACAGTAACAGCATCAAAGGTATTGTCTTCAAAAGGCATGTTTTCCGAATCACCTAAAATCATGTCAATTTTAGAGTCAAGGTTTTTGTTTTTTATTTTTTGCTTGCCAATGTCTAGCATACCACTACTAATGTCTAAACCTACAATTTTATCAGCATCTGTTTCTGCTAAATTTATGGCAAGGTCTCCTGTTCCTGTTGCTATATCTAGTACTGTTTTTGGAGCAGATTCTTTTACAATATTTACAACTTTTTTGCGCCATTTAATATCTATTCCAAACGATATTACCCGGTTTAAACCGTCATAATCTCCAGAAATCGTATCGAACATTTGCGTGACTTGCTCCTTTTTTCCTAAAGTGCTGTCTTTGTATGGTTTTACTTTTGACAAATCTTGTTTCTTTTTTTACAAAATTACATAATTTATTCTGACTTATTGAAGTAATTTATTAAAATCAAAAATCTTACATTTTACTAATTAAAAGCACATAAAAACCAGCAATACCAATTGGTATAGATAAAAAACATACGACTCATTTAATGCTCAAAAACATTTGGTGTTAATAATTAAATGATATTAAAATAACCAAATTAAAAGGCTCTGTTTTATAAAACGCCCGTTATCTGTTATGTTCAATTCTATTTTATAGTATATTTGTACTACTTTATATCATGTTTATACAATGAAAATAATTATTGCAGGTGCAGGTGAAGTTGGTTTTCATCTAGCCAAATTATTGTCTTACGAATCGCAAGAGATTACGTTAATTGACACAAATAAAGATAGTTTGGCTTACGCCGATACACATCTAGACATTAAAGTTATTAAAGGCGATGCGACCTCAATATCCATTTTAAAAGAAGCACGCGTAGATAATAGCGATTTATTAATTGCCGTTACAGCATCCGAAACTACAAATATTACCACTTGTGTTTTAGCAAAGCAATTAGGCTCGAAACGCACTATAGCAAGAATATCTAACACCGAGTTTATAAGCCATAAAGACGAAGTTGGTTTTACTAAATTTGGTATAGACGAACTTATTTCTCCTGAAGCTTTAGCTGCATCCGAGATTGAATTATCTCTAAAACAATCTTCTTTCGATGATAATTACGAATTCGAAGAAGGCGCATTAACCATGGCAGGTTTAACCTTGTCTAAAAAAGCTTCATTTGTAGGTAAAACAGTTAAAGAAGCTGCAGAGATTTTTCCAGAAATACACTTTGTGCCTATTGCTATACAACGTGCTGGTACACATTTTACACTAATACCTCGAGGCGATACCGAATTTAAAGAAGGTGATAATGTGGTATTTATTACATCCGAAGGTGGGGGCGATGAGCTTTGTAAACTTACCGGTAAAATAAATCGAGAAATTAAGAATGTTATGATTCTTGGTGGTAGTCAAATAGGCTACAAATCGGCAGAGATACTAAGTGGTAAAGGTTTTAATGTAAAACTTTTAGAAAAAAATAAAGAACGCGCTTTTGATATTGCCGACGATCTTTCAGATGTTTTAGTTATTAATAGTGACGGTAGAAATGTAGATATTTTAGAAGAAGAAAATATTGGAGATATGGATGCCTTTATTGCTGTTGGCGATAACTCCGAAACCAATATCATGTCCTGTTTAGTAGCAAAATCTAAAGGCGTAAAAAAATCGATAGCTCTGGTAGAAAATATGGATTATTTCGAGCTTTCTCAGTCCATTGGTATAGACACCTTAATCAACAAAAAACTTTTAGCAGCAAATAATATATTTAGATACATTCGTAAAGGCGAGGTGGTTGCCATGACCAAGTTAAGTAATATGAATGCCGAACTTTTAGAGTTCGAGGTTAAAGCTAGTTCTGCTGTTTGTAACAAGCGCATTAGACATATAGATTTTCCCCGTTCTGCCATTATCGGTGGTATTATTAGAGACGGTGTTGGTTTAATAGCTCTTGGTAGTTTTAGAATACAAGAAGGCGATCGCGTTGTAGTTTGTAGTTTATTACGATCTATAAAAGGCGTAGAAAAACTGTTTTTGTAAAAGTCAAAATGTTAATTCTAAGTATTTATAAATGAAACTTAATTACAAAATAATTTTTCACTTCCTAGGCTTACTTATCCTTTTTAATGGTGGTTTTATTTTATTATCATCTTTAGTAAGCTTTTTATATAAAGACGGTGTTTCTTTCGAGCTTTTTTTAGCAGGTATATCTACATTTATAGTAGGTGCTGTGTCTATGTTTTTTACACGAAAACATAAAAAAGAAATGAATAAGCGCGAGGGTTATATTGTGGTAAGTTTTGGCTGGATTATCATGACGCTGTCGGGTACTATGCCTTACATTATAACAGGAAGTATACCCGATTTATCTAGTGCTTTTTTCGAAACCATGTCTGGATTTACAACCACAGGGTCTTCCATTTTAAATGATATAGAAAGTGTGCCAAAAGGGGTGTTGTTTTGGCGTAGTTTAACCCACTGGATTGGTGGTATGGGTATTATTGTTTTGGCTATTGCTATCCTGCCTTTATTAGGTATTGGTGGTATGCAATTGTTTGCAGCTGAAGCACCAGGGCCAAGTGCCGATAAATTACACCCTAGAATTACAGATACAGCCAAAAGATTATGGCTTATATATTTTGGTTATACAGCCGCAGAAACGGTTTTACTTCAAGCCGCAGGTATGTCTTTTTTCGATGCTATTAATCATTCTATGTGTACCCTGTCTACAGGTGGTTTCTCTACCAAAAATGCTAGTGTGGCTTACTGGAATGGCCAACCTATTATACAATATATTATTATTCTTTTTATGTTCCTTGCTGGAACAAACTTTGTGTTGAGTTACTTCGCTTTTAAAGGAAAAGTGCAAAAGATTTTTGGTGACGAAGAGTTTAGATTGTACTTTAAATTTGTTACTATATTTACAATAATATCGGCTTGTGTTATTTATTTTAGAGCCGATTTAGGATTATCTACTATAGACCATCCTATGGTTTGGGGACGTGCCGAGAGTGCCTATCGTCATGCATTATTTCAAGTATTAGCTATAATTACTACCACAGGTTTTGTTACTGCAGATTATACGTTATGGACACCATTTCTTGTTGTGTTTTTCTTCGGACTTATGTTTCTAGGAGGCTCGGCAGGTAGTACTTCTGGTGGTGTTAAAGTTGTTAGGCATTTATTACTTATAAAAAATGGTTTTATAGAGTTTAAACGTGCCTTACACCCAAATGCTATTTTGCCTGTTCGCTACAATAAAAAAGCAGTTTCTGGAGATATTGTATTTAATGTCTTAGCTTTCTTTATACTATATATGTTATCTTTTATAATTGGGGCTTTAGGGTTCTCTGTTTTAGGTATAGATTTCGAGTCTTCTATAGGTTTAGCAGCATCTAGTTTAGGTAATGTAGGACCTGCTTTAGGCGATTTTGGACCAGTAAATAATTACGCAGCTTTGCCAAGTATAGGAAAGTGGTGGTGTAGTTTTTTAATGTTAATTGGACGGTTAGAACTCTTTACTGTCTTGGTTTTATTTACACCATTCTTTTGGCGAAATAGATAAAAAAAGACTCTGTTGTTTTATGTGAAATACTATTTTATGAGTCTTATTTTGATTTGTTAATACTCATAAAACCATAAACTTTTTGTGTTTTAATCCCGGTAGTTTGTATTACATTTGTAGGTACTAAAATATAATACATTGATATCTCAATCTTCTATAGAACAAGTATTTGAAACCGCTCGTGTAGAGGAGGTTATTGGCGATTTTGTACAATTAAAAAAGTCGGGTAGTAATTACAAAGGTTTAAGCCCTTTTAGTGACGAGCGTTCGCCAAGTTTTATGGTGTCGCCTGTTAAACAGATTTGGAAAGATTTTTCTACAGGAAAAGGAGGTACTTCAGTTTCTTTTTTAATGGAGCACGAGCATTTTACGTATCCAGAAGCCATAAAATATTTAGCTAAAAAGTACAATATTGAAATAGAAGAGACTGTGCAGTCTGATGAGCAAAAGCAACAGGCTAACGAAAAAGAGAGTCTTTATTTGGTTAGTGAGTTTGCTAACACGTATTTTAAAAATATTTTACATAAAACAGGTCAAGGCAAATCTATAGGATTAAGTTATTTTAAAGAACGTGGTTTTACCGAAGACACTATTAAGCAGTTTGACCTAGGGTATTCGCTAAACGAGTGGCAAGCTTTTACAGACGAAGCCTTAAAAAAAGGATATAATATAGATTATTTAGCCAAGTCTGGATTAACTATTGTAAAAGGTGAAAAACGTTTCGACCGATTTAAAGGGCGTGTCATGTTTCCTATAAAAAGTATGAGCGGTCGTGTATTAGGTTTTGGAGGTCGTATTCTAATTGCCGATAAAAAAGCTGCCAAGTATGTTAACTCTCCAGAGAGCGACATTTATCATAAAAGTAATGTGCTTTATGGTATTTACCAAGCGAAACAAGCTATTGCTAAAGAAGATAATTGCTATTTAGTAGAAGGCTATACCGATGTAATACAATTTCATCAAGCAGGTATAACAAACGTTGTGTCCTCGTCTGGAACAGCATTAACACCGCAGCAAATACGTCTAATAAATAGGTTAACAAATAACATAACAGTACTTTTTGATGGTGATGCAGCAGGGATGCGCGCCTCGATACGTGGTATAGATCTTATTCTAGAACAAGGTATGAATGTTAGAGTTTGTGGTTTTCCAGAAGGCGAAGATCCCGATAGTTTTGCCAAACAAAATACTTTGGAAGAGTTAACACATTATTTAGAATCAAACTCTAAAGATTTTATTCAATTTAAGGCGTCTATTCTTTTTGAGGACACAAAAAACGATCCTATAAAAAAAGCAGAAACCGTAAAAGACATTATACAAAGTATATCTAAAATACCAGATCCTATAAAGCGCGAAATTTATATTCAAGAATGTTCTAGAATTATGGACATTAGCGAACAAGTTTTATTTACCTCTTTAGCACAACTAGGACAAAAAAATAAAGAACAAAAAAGTAAAGACAAGCCTAAAGCATTCGAGGTTATTAAACCTAAAGCCTCTGTTAAAAAAGTAGATGTACAATATTTATTAGAGCGTAAACTTATAGAGTCTTTATTACTTTATGGAAATAAAGTTGAAGATTTTGAAGATTTAATAATGAAAGAAAACGAGAAAGGAGATATAGTTTTAGAGCCTGTTATACAACAAGCTAAGGTTTTCGAAAAGATATTTTTAGATTTACAAGAGGACGAAATGGAGTTTTCTAATTCTCATTTTAAAACGATATATTATACCGTTATAGATGCTTTAAATCAAAACCCAGATTTTGAATTAAAAACATTTATAAACACCATAGATTACGATATGGCTTACGAGATATCTAATATATTAATGGAAGACGAACGCTACACGTTAGATGATTGGGAGCGTATGAATATTATACCTAAAAAGAAACAAGATGGTATAGCACAACTAGTAAGTGAGACTATTTTAACGTTACGTTGTTTTTTAATAGATCAAAAAATACTTGAATTTCAAAAAGAGACTTTGCAAAATAAAACCCAAACAAACCGTAACATTCTAGAAGAAGTTAAGGAATATTCGGGTTTAAAAATGTTACTGTCTAGAAAACTAAACAGAGCTTTATAAACTTACTGTAGCTCCATTAATTTTGCTTGGTTTACTAAATCTATAAGATTAGAAACCTTAAGCTTTTTCATTAAACGAGCTTTGTACGTACTAACGGTTTTTTCGTTAATATTAAGCTCTTTAGACACTTCTTTGTTCTTTCTACCAATAGCTAAAAGTTTTAACACTTCAGTTTCTCTAGTAGATAATTTTTTGAAGAAGGTACCTTCTTTCCCAGATCTTGAACCAAAAGCAAGTTGTTGTGTTAAGTCGTTGCTTAAGTAAATACCACCTTCATTAACTTTCATAATGGCATCATTAACTGTAATAATATTTACAGTTTTAGAAATGTAACCCGAAGCACCTGCTTTAATAGCATTAAGTCCGTAAACTTCTTCTGGTTGGCCACTAAAAATAATGGTTTTTACTTCTGGAAAATCGGTTTTTAAATACCTTAAAATTGTTAGGCCATTAAGTTTAGGTAGATCAATTTCCGTTAGGATGATGTCTACAGGTTCTTTCTTAATGTGCTCTAAAATGGCTTCGCCATTGTCAACACTACCAACAATATCAATATTTGTTGATGTCGAGAAAAGATGCTCTAGCCCTTTTCTAATGATCGG
>CALHCQ010000135.1 GCA_937936645.1 uncultured Algibacter sp. | reverse complement strand
AGTATAATGCATTTATCTAATAGTAATCTTCCTTTTGGAGGAGTTGGATTAAGTGGTATGGGTACTTATCATGGTAAATATGGATTCGAAACTTTTTCTCATAAAAAAAGTATATTAGATAAGCCTTTTTGGCTAGAGCTAAATATTAAATATGCGCCTTACACAAAAAATAAACTGAAACTTATTAAATGGTTATTAGAGTAAATTTTAATGCCTTATTATAAAATAATAAGCCCCTTAATAACTTATTATTAAGGGGCTTGTTTATTTATAAAGATTTTTTTGGTTTACTCTAAAAACCATTTAATAAGTTTTAGTTTATTTTTTGTGTAAGGCGCATATTTAATATTTGGCTCTAACCAAAACGGTTTGTCTAATATACTTTTTTTATGAGAAAAAGTTTCGAATCCATATTTACCATGATAAGTACCCATACCACTTAATCCAACACCTCCAAAAGGAAGATTACTATTAGATAAATGCATTATACTGTCGTTTATAGCACCACCACCAAAAGAAATTTCTTTTAATAGCTTATTAATTATTTTTCTATTTTTAGAATAAATATAGCATGATAAAGGTTTGGAGCGTTGTTTAACCTTTTTTACCACATCGTCTAAATTTGTAAATGCAATTACTGGTAAAATTGGACCAAAAATTTCATCTTTCATAATATCATCTTCAAAAGATATATTTTTTAAAACGGTTGGACTTATAAAACGTGCTTCTCTATCTATAATACCACCAAAACATACATTATTGTGGTTTATTAATTTACTAAGTCTATCAAAATGAGACGTATTTATAATCTTTAAATAATTCTCTTTTTGTTCGTTACTCGTTTTAGGGTAATTATCTAATTCAGTCTTTAAAGCATCCATAAATTGAGCTTCAATAGTTTTATCGACTAAAACATAATCTGGTGCTACACAGGTTTGACCTGCATTTAAAAATTTTGCCCAAACCATACGCTTAGCTGTCATTTTAATATCAGCATCAGCTAATACAAAAGTTGGACTTTTTCCTCCTAACTCTAAAGTAACAGGTGTTAAATGTTTTGCAGCGGCTTTATAAATTATTTTACCAACAGAAGTACTACCTGTAAAAAATATTTTATCAAATTTAAGATCTAATAATGTAGTGGTCTCTTCTACCCCACCTTCTACAACACAAAAATATTGATTTGGAAAATTAGTGTTAATTAATTTTGCCATAATATTTGACGTTCTAGAAGGTAGTTCGCTTGGCTTTAATATTACCGTATTTCCCGCTGCAAGAGCCGTTATGGCTGGAATTAATGAAATTTGATACGGATAATTCCAAGCCCCTATAACTAAAGTTACACCTAATGGCTCGGGTATAATATAACTTTTTGCAGGAAAATTAGCTAATCCTGTTTTTACGCGTTTGCGCTTACTCCATGTTTTTATATTTTTAATAAAAATATTTATTTCATGATAAATTAAAGACAATTCAGAAGCGTAAGTCTCGAATTCTGATTTACCAAAATCTTCGTAAATAGCCTTGTAAAGCGTCGCTTCGTTTTCTTTTAAAAGAGCTTTAATTTTTTTTAATTGTGCTATTCTAAAATTTACATCTTTAGTTTTGTTTGTATTAAAAAACGCATGCTGTTTACTGTGTACTTCTTTAATATTCATGTTTTATGTTAAGATTATTTTTATATGCAAAACCATAAAACAGACTACTCGTTATTAAGTTGATTTTTATAAACCGAAATATTCGATTTTACGTTATCACTTAATTCGGGCTCTTTTATATCGGTATATTTACTTAACGTTTCCAACAAAATCTTGGCAACAATATAACGCGCAGTAGGCTTATTATCTGCAGGTATATTATACCAAGGTGCGTGTGGTTTAGTGGTTTTCTCTATAGCTTCTTTATAATATTTTTGATAAGAATCCCATAGTTTTCGCTCGTCTAAATCGCCTGGAGAAAACTTCCAGTTTTTTTCTTGCTTATCTAAACGTCGTAACAACCTGTTTTTCTGTTCTTCTTTAGATAGGTTTAAAAAGAATTTAAAAATAATGGTACCACTGTCTGCAATATGTTTTTCAAAGTTATTTATGTTGTTAAATCTGTTTTCCCAAAAGGCATCGTCTATGTCGCTAACTTTATTGATTGATGGAATATTTTCGCCTAAAATATACTCTGGATGTACGCGTGTAACCAAAACATTTTCGTAATGTGTTCTATTAAAAACACCAAATTTACCACGTGCAGGAAGCACCATATAATGACGCCATAAAAAATCGTGATCTAACTCTAAACCCGTAGGGGTTTTAAAACTGTGAACATGAATACCTTGTACGTTAAAAGCTTTAAAAACTTCTCGAATTAAACTGTCTTTTCCGGCTGTATCCATGCCTTGTAGGCATATTAAAACAGCGTATTTACCATGAGCATACAAGGTGTTTTGTAACTTTCCTAATTTTTTAGTCGCTTTTTTTAATGCCTTTTCAATATCTGCTTCGTCAGTTTCTAAATTGTAAACCGTAGTGTTTGGTTTTACGCTTTCTCCTTCTTCAATCTTAAAGTTATTTATATTTATTTTTTTCATATTGAAAACTTTTTAATGTTAGACATAAATTAAGTTCGTAACTTTTAATTATTTTGAAGCAAACATTTTCACATCATCTTCACTAACCTCAGCACCTCCTAAAATAATTAAACGCTCTATTACGTTGCGTAGTTCTCTTATATTTCCTGTCCAATCGTATTCTTGCAATAATTTAATGGCTTTTTCGGTAAATGTTTTCTTTACCGAGCCTTGCTCTAAAGAAATTTTAGATGAAAAATGACTAATTAATAAAGGAATATCGTCTCTTCTGTCGTTTAAAGCAGGTACTTTAATTAAAATAACGGCAAGCCTGTGGTATAAATCTTCTCTAAAATTACCATCGGCAATTTCTTTCTTTAAATTTTTATTGGTTGCGGCAACAACACGAACATTCACCTTAATATCTTTATCGCTACCTACACGTTGTATTTTACTTTCTTGTAAAGCTCGTAATACTTTGGCTTGTGCCGATAAGCTCATGTCTCCAATTTCATCTAAAAAAATAGTACCACCATTTGCTGCTTCAAATTTACCGGCTCTATCTTTATTTGCACTTGTAAATGCCCCTTTAACATGTCCAAAAAGTTCACTTTCTATTAATTCGCTAGGTATAGCTGCACAGTTAACCTCTATTAAATTATTTTTAGAACGGTTGCTTTTTTCATGAAGCCAGTGTGCTACCAACTCCTTTCCTGTTCCATTTGGTCCTGTTATTAATACACGAGCATCGGTAGGAGCTACTTTATTTATAATGTCTTTTATT
>CALHCQ010000134.1 GCA_937936645.1 uncultured Algibacter sp. | reverse complement strand
TAGGGGAGTATTGTGAAAATGGTATGAAAGCTATTGCCGAAGAGGCACAAAATAAAACCATTGGTGTAGATTTTTTTAAACAATATAGTGTAGATCAATTATCAGAATTGTCAGATTTTGAATTGGGTAAATCGGGGCGTTTGTCAATGCCTATGTATTTGCAACCAGGTGCCACTCATTATAAACCCATATCTTGGCATGAGGCTTTTAACAAAGTAGCACAACATTTAAACGCATTACAAAGTCCAGACGAGGCTGTTTTTTACACCTCAGGACGTACTACCAACGAGGCTGCTTTTTTATACCAACTGTTTGTTAGAGCTTACGGTACAGCAAATTTACCAGATTGCTCTAATATGTGTCACGAGGCTAGTGGTAAAGCCTTAACAGAGACTTTAGGGATTGGTAAAGGTTCGGTAACTTTAGACGATTTGTATAAAGCTGATTTAGTTATGGTTATTGGTCAAAATCCAGCAACCAATCACCCTAGAATGCTTACGGCTTTAGAGAAAACAAAGAAAAATGGAGGGAAAATTATAGCTGTAAACCCCTTGCCAGAGGCGGGTTTAATTAAGTTTACTAATCCGCAACGTCCTTTAAAAATACTAACAGGAGGAACAACTTTGGCCGATGTTTTTGTGCCTGTTACAATAAATGGAGATGTAGCCTTTATAAAAGCTATATTATTAAAATTATTAGAAAAAGAAGAAGCGCAAGGTGGTGTTTTTGATAAAGTATTTATAGACTCGCATACTAGCGGCTATAACGCGTTTATTGCCAATTTAAAAACATTTGATTTTGATACTTGTTTAAAATTATCGGGCGTAAGCTTACCTGTTTTTAATGAAGCGTTTCACCTAATTTTAAATAATAAAAAAATTATTGTGTGTTGGGCAATGGGACTTACACAGCACGAAAATGCGATAGATAACATCAGGGAGTTGGTCAACTTACTATTATTAAAAGGTAGTATAGGTAAGCCAGGCGCAGGAACATGCCCCGTGCGTGGGCACTCTAATGTGCAAGGTGATAGGACCGTAGGTATTTGGGAAGCAGCACCACAAAAATTTCTAGATAAAATAGAGGCTAAATACGGCTTTAAACCAACAAATAAACACGGTTATTCTGTTATAGAAGCTATAAAAGCCATGCACGAAGGCAAAGCCAAGGTGTTTTTTGGTTTAGGAGGTAATTTTATATCGGCAGTACCAGATACAAATTACTCGGCTCAAGGTTTAGCAAATTGTAATTTAACGGTGCACGTAAGTACAAAGTTAAATAGGTCTCATTTGGTTACAGGTAAAGAGGCGTTAATACTCCCTTGTTTAGGTCGTACAGAAAAAGACTATCAAAAAACAGGCGAGCAGTTGCAAAGCATAGAAAATTCTATGGGTATAGTATCATCTACAAAAGGAATTTTAGAGCCATGTTCTAAACATTTAATAAGCGAGGTTGCTGTTGTGTGTGGTATTGCGCATGCTACATTACAGCATAAAACAAATATAGATTGGTTAGCATATAAAGATGATTATAGTTTGGTGCGTAACGATATAGAAACTGTTGTAGAGGGTTTTAAAGGCTACAATAAAAAACTAGAAAAACCTGCAGGATTTTATTTGCCTAATGGAGCTCGTGTACGCGATTTTAAAACCAATACAGGTAAAGCTAATTTTACGTTAAATAAACTCCCAAAATGGAAGCTTAAAGCTGATGAGTTGATTATGATGACTATACGTAGTCATGATCAATTTAATACCACAATTTACGGTTTAAACGATAGGTATAGAGGGGTTTTTAACGAGCGCCGTATTATTTTTATGAACCCTGAAGATATAGAGGCTAGAGGTTTAAAAATAGAGCAAATTGTTAATTTAAAATCAGAATTTAACGGTGTAATTAGGCATGCTAATAATTTTAAAGTGGTTGCTTATAATATTCCAAAAAATTGCTGTGCAACCTACTTTCCAGAAACAAATGTTTTAGTGCCTTTAGATAGTTTTGCACATACGGCTAAAACGCCAGCCTCCAAGAGTGTTATTATTACTGTACAACCCGTTTAGAGTTTCTTAATACAATGGGCTATTTTCCTAATTAAATTAAATATATGCCTTTCAATTTATCAAATTGATAATTATAATAGTTTCTAACAAATTAGTTTCATTTTTATATAGTATTTTAAGTATTAATACTTAGTTTAGCTATCAAATACGTAATTATGAAAAACATTATAGTTGTTGGAAATGGCATGGTTGGTTATAAATTTTGCGAAAAATTTGTAGCTAAAGAAGATAGTAAAAACTTTAAAATAACAGTTTTTGGTGAAGAGCCAAGACCTGCATACGATCGTGTACATTTAAGTGAGTTTTTTGAAAATCAGGATGCTAAAGCTTTAGAAATGGCACCAGCGTCTTGGTATAAAGAAAACGGGGTTGATTTAGTGGTTGATGAACGTGTTTCGGATATTGATAGAAAAAATAAAACGATAACTACAGCTAAAGATCGTGAGTTTGCATACGATTATTTGGTTTTAGCAACAGGATCTTCTCCTTTTGTACC
>CALHCQ010000133.1 GCA_937936645.1 uncultured Algibacter sp. | reverse complement strand
AGATATTGCAGGATACTTTTTTAGTATTAAAACCATAATTTTATAGATTAAATTAATTATTAAATAATCATGACTAAAAACAATGTATTCCTTTTTGCAGTTTTAACTCTTTTTTTAAGTATTGCGGGGTGGTCTCAAAGTGATAAAAAAGCTTTAGCTTTCGAGTCTTTAACTTGTAATTTTAAAGTGAAGCCTAAAACTATAGAAACTAAACAACCATTATTTTCTTGGGCTTTAAGTTCTAATGGGTATAACAAACAACAATCTGCCTACCATATATTAGTTGCGTCATCAAAAAATAAATTGAATAATAGTGATGCTGATATTTGGAATACTAGTAAAACACAAAGCTCAAAATCTACATTTGTTAAATATGAAGGAAAAACGCTAAAAGCTTTACAAACCTATTTCTGGAAAGTGAAAATTTGGGACGAAAAAGGTGAGACTTCAAGTTGGTCTAAGGTTCAAGAATTTACGATGGGTTTAATGAATTCTGAAAATTGGGCAAATTCTAAATGGATTAGTTTAAATAAGGACACTAGAGTTTCTAAACATCGTTTTAGAGGTTTTAAAAAAGGAAATATGAAAGAAGCCATTCAAGTTGAAGGGTTTGCTGCGGGTTATTTTAGAAATGAATTAGAGCTAGATAAAAAAGTTAAAAATGCACAGGTTTATATTTGTGGATTAGGATATTACGAGTTGTATTTAAATGGTAAAAAAGTAGGAGATCATGTTCTAGATCCAGCACCATCTAATTACAATAAGCAAGCATATTATGTTAATTACGATGTAACAGAACAGTTAAAAATAGGTAAAAATGCTTTCGGAATTATATTAGGAAATGGGTTTTATGGGCAGAATATTTCTTGGAATCGAAAACCACAATCAAATAAAAAAGGGGTTTCTTATGGGGAGCCAGCTGTACGTTGTTTGGTTAAATTAAATTACACAGATGGGACATCTGTAGATTTTTATACCAATGAAAATTGGAAAGAAGCCACAGGTCCAATAGTATTTAATAATATTTATGGAGGCGATACTTATGATGCGCGTTACGAATTGGGTAAGTGGAATACCGTTGGTTATAACGATGCAAAGTGGGGGCAAGCAAAAGTTGTACATCCTGAAATTAAAAAAATAAGTGCCAGTCAAATTCCACCCATTAAAAAATTAAAAACGTTTGAGCCACAAAAAGTTTTTAAAGGCGCAGATGGTCAATGGATTGTAGATTTTGGACAAAATATTGCAGGTTGGGTAACATTGAATGTTGAAGGCAAAAAAGGACAATTAATAGAAGTTGTTACTACAGAAGCTTTGTTAACAAATGGAAAAGATATTTTTAAAGGATCTACTGGTGGCGGAGCCAATGGTATGGCTCAAGTTTACAAATACATATGTAAAGGAGAAGGGGTAGAGTCATGGGAACCAAAATTTAGTTATCATGGTTTTAGATATGCTAAAATTACTGGCATATCTAGAAAACCAGATGCGAGCATGATTAAGGCTGTTTTGGTGGCTACCGACATTAAAGAAACAGGAAGCTTTACATCTTCAGATCCGTTATTAAATAAGATGCACGATATAAGTAAATGGACTATAGTAGATAATGTACATGGTATTCCAGAAGATTGTCCGCACAGAGAAAAGTGTGGATGGTTAGGAGACGCTCATGCTTTTTGCGAGTATGCATTGTATAATTATGATATGTATGATTTCTATAAAAAATACATGGAAGACATACGCACACAAATGCGACCTACAAAGGGACATAATAATCCAGATATAAAATACCAAGTACCTACCATGATTGCTCCTGGTAAGCGTACATCTACTTATGCAAAAATAGATTGGGGAGTTGCTACCATGTATTTACCTTGGTATAATTATAAGTTTTACGGAGATGAAACTATTGTAAAAGATTATTATAAACCTATGAAGGGTTTAACAGATTTTTATTTGAATTATAAAGGTGATAATGGTATTATGCAAGACGGTATGGGAGACTGGTGCCCACCAAGATGGGATAGGCGCAAAAATCCATCGGCTATGGAGTGCGATCCAATTATTTCTGCAAATGCATACTTTTATGATGTGTTAGGTATTATGGAACGTTTTGCCAAAATGAATAATGATGCTCCTTACGAAGCGCAAATGAAAAAAGAAAAAGAGGCTTTAAAAAAAGCATTTAATAAAGCCTTTTTGGTCGCTATTCCAAATACAAGTTATAAGTGGTACAACAGCCAAACAGCAACCGTACAGGCATTACAATTCGGAATTGTACCAGAAACCGAAATTGAAAATGTAGTAAATGGTTTAGCCCATGATATTGTTAATGTAAAAGGTGGCCATCATGCTACAGGAATACATGGTAATCGCTATATATATACTGTTTTAACAAAATACGGTAAAGGCGATTTAGCGCATCAAATCTTAACCACACCAGATTTTCCTAGTCAAACGTATGTTATGAATTCTGGTTTTACAACATGGCCAGAACGTCAATTTGTGTGGGAAGAAATGTCAGGACCAACAAATTCGTTAAATCACCCAATGCACAGTGGGTTTGCAACTTATTTTTACGAGTCTCTAGGTGGTGTAAAATCATCAGTAAGTGCACCTGGGTATAAAGTGTTTACTGTAAATCCAGAGTTTTCTAGTAAAATAAAAAACACTAGCGTATCCGTACCAACACCTTACGGAGTAATTACCAATAATTGGAGTATAAATAATACTGTTTTAACTATAGATTTAAGTGTACCTTTTAATACAAAGGCAAAGCTTGTTTTAAATAAAAAAGAACTTAAAACATTAAAAATTAACAAATTGCCATTTAATAAGTTTAAAAAGAAATATCAATTAAAAGTGATAGATGGAACTAATGTCTTATTAGGTTCAGGAAATTATAAAATTTGTTACAAAAAGCAATAAGATAATTTTACTACAAAAAAAGAGCATTACACTTATAAAAGTTTGTAACGCTCTTTTTTTATGCCTTTTATAGAGAAATACACTTGTTACATGCGTAATTTAACGCAAACTTTTCGTGATATAAACAAAATACATGACACTTAAGGACAGTATATGTTGTAAAAAGATATATATTGGTTTCTTTAATTTTACAATAAAGCTAATATGAGTAAACCCTATTTAACTATTTTTAAATCATTTGTTTTAGTACCTTTTGTTACCCTTTTAAGTTGTAACAATAAAGAAAAAAAACAAGAACAAGACACAACCAAGCCTATGGCAGCAACGACTGTTAAAGGTACAACAGGTGCGTGGGGAGATCAAGGTGATGGAACATATGTAAACCCAATATTAAATGCAGATTATCCAGATTCTGATATAGAACAAGTTGGAGATACCTATTACATGATTACATCTAAGCAACACGTATCTCCAGGTATGCCAATTTTAAAATCTAAAGACATGGTAAACTGGACTAATGTTGGTCATGTTTTCGATAGCTTATCTTGGGCACCAGAGTATAATTGGGATAAAATGAATGGTTACTCTTTTGGTGTTTGGGCTGGAGATTTAGCATATCATGAAGGAACATGGTACTGTTATCAAATAGATTATCAACATGGACTAATGGTAACTACAGCAAAAGATATTAAAGGCCCTTGGAGTAAGCCTATTTTTATGCTTCCAAAAGCTAAAGTATTAGACGATCCTGCTGTTTTTTGGGACAAAGACACTCATAAAGCTTATGTTATAATTAACACAGCAACAAAGCAAAAAAGTGCTAAAAATACTATTGACGGTAACGAAAATAGAATTTACGAAATGAGTTGGGATGGAACTAAAATTCTAGATGAAGGAAAATTAGTCTATACAGGAGTTGGAGCCGAGGCAGCAAAAATATATAAAATAGAGGGTACATGGTATATCTTTTTAGCCCAATGGACTATGGGGGACACCTCTACAAAACCAGGGGTTAAAAACCCTAAAAACGATAGAAAACAAATAGTATTACGATCTAAAGAAAGTATATACGGTCCTTACGAAGTAAAAACTGTTTTAGAAAAAGGTACGGCATTTAATAATAGAAGTGCTAGCCAAGGTGCTTTAATGCAAGCACCAGATAAATCTTGGTGGTATATGCATCAGTTAATTCAAAATGATGATATTCCGTTTCAAGGTAGACCTCAATGTTTAGAACCTGTAACATGGGTAGATGGATGGCCTATAATAGGAGTAGATGAAGATAATGACGGTATAGGAGAGCCTGTAAAACAATACAAAAAACCAATAGATGGTTACCCTGTGTCTGCACCAAGTTCTGACGATGATTTCTCATCAGCTAAATTAGGATTCCAATGGGAATGGAACCATAACCCTAGAAATACCCATTGGTCTTTAACAGAGCGTCCAGGTTGGCTACGCTTAAAAGCTAGTAAGGTGTTACCAAATAAAAAAGGTTACGGTCCAAATATAAACGAGTGGACAAACAACGATGGTTCAGATTCTGATTTTTGGAGAGCATGCAATACATTAAGTCAACGTATTATGGGTATTACTACCGGAACAGCAGTGGCTAAGTTTGATGTTTCTGGTATGAAACCACATCAATTAGCAGGATTTGTTCGTTACGGTGGTGTGTTTAATTTATTAGGCGTAGAGGTCGATGCTAATGGTAAAAAACATTTATTTTATATGGATCCAATGTCAAAAAAGACCAAAGGACCAGAGTTAACAAGTAATAATTTATATGTTAGAACTTCTAATAACATAGATCAAGCAACTTACGAGTATAGTACAGACGGTAAAACATTTAAACCTTTTGGTCCTACATTTACTATTGCTTTTGGTAAATGGACAGGAGACCGTTTAGGATTCTTTTCTTGGAACGAAAAAGAAGATGCGGGATATATTGATGTAGATTGGTTTACATATGATTATGACGGACCAAAAGCAGCAAAAAAATAAAATATAAAACATTTTATAAATCGCACTAATTGAAATAATTAGTGCGATTTTTTTATATGTAATGTTTTTTTGAATATGAATAATAATATAAATATATCTATGAAATACATGGTACCTTTTCTTTTAATATTTTTATTATTTGGATGTAATAATAAAAAGGACACGCAAAATATTAAAAAGAAGCCTAATGTTTTATTTGTGCTGGTAGACGACCTCGGTTATCACGATTTAGGATATACAGGGAGTACATTTTACGAAACGCCGCATATAGATAAACTATCAAAAAAAGCAATTGTTTTTACACAAGGTTATTCCGCAAGTCGCGTTTGTAGTCCTTCGCGAGCAAGTATTATGACTGGTAAATTTACAGCACGTCATGGTATAACAGATTGGATAGGAGCAAAAACAGGTAAAGACTGGAGAAAACGTAAACGTTATAATAAATTATTACCAGCAAATTATATAAAAAATCTAGCACATCAAGACACAACTATTGCAGAGGCTTTTAAACATGCAGGATATAAAACTTTTTTTGCAGGAAAATGGCATTTAGGCCATAAAGGGTCTTATCCAGAAGATCATGGTTTCGAAATTAATAAAGGTGGTTTTCATAGAGGAGGTCCGTCGGGCGGATATTTTGCGCCATGGACAAATCCAAAACTAAAAAATAAAACAAAAGGTGAAAACTTAACATTACGATTAGCTC
This sequence comes from uncultured Algibacter sp., assembly GCA_937936645.1. Taxonomy (GTDB): domain Bacteria; phylum Bacteroidota; class Bacteroidia; order Flavobacteriales; family Flavobacteriaceae; genus Postechiella. The sequence goes on along the minus strand of CALHCQ010000133.1, from coordinate 3,521 downwards.
AAGAAACGGCTCATTTTATAACAACGCATAAAGATTCTACTTTTTTTGCCTTTTTATCGTTTTATGCTGTTCATGCCCCTATACAAACAACGCAAAAAAAATGGAAAAAATACCGAGATAAAGCAGAGACTATTGGCTTAGCAAAACAGGGTTATATTATGGAGCGTATACTACCCGTTAGGCAGGTGCAAGATAATCCCGTTTATGCAGGCTTAGTAGAAAGTACCGACACTGCGATTGGTTTAGTATTAAAAGCTTTAAAAGATAATGGTTTAGATGATAACACGATTGTTGTTTTTACTTCCGATAATGGAGGAGTTGCCTCTGGCGACCATTATGCTACAAGTAATTTACCATTACGAGGCGGTAAAGGTTACCAATGGGAAGGTGGTATAAAAGTGCCATATTTAATTAAGGTGCCTGGACTTAAAAATAGAGTTATAGATACGCCTGTTATTGCTACCGATTTTTACCCAACTTTATTAGATTTAACTGGTGTTAATTTACAGCCTACACAACATATAGATGGACAAAGTTTAAAACCTTTATTACAAGGTGAAAACATAGATATAGATAGGCCGTTGTATTGGCATTACCCACACTATGGTAATCAGGGAGGGTCTCCAAGCTCTATAATTCAGTATCAAGGTTGGAAATATATTTATTATTGGGAAGATGCTCATGCCGAGTTATATAAATTACCATCTACAGAACAGGATTCACTTAATGTAATAAAAAGCGAGCCTGTAGTCGCTAAAAAGTTAAACAAAAAATTGTTTAATTGGCTAAATAAAGTAAATGCAAAAAAAACTGTTTTAGATCCAGAATTCAATGCGATTAAATTTAAGGAAAGAAAGCAGAATATTATTAATAATAAATGGCCAAGTTTAGAAGCACAACGTTTAAAGGTTTTATCCAAATCTTATAAACCTAATGCTAATTGGTGGAAAAGTGAGCTTATAAAAGATTAAATGATATAAAAAAAGCGACGTATTAATTAAATTTAATACGTCGCTTTTAAATGATTAATACATTCTTAGTTATAATTTTACTCTCCAACCAAAAGGATCATCACTTTTATTCGTTTGTATATCTGTTATACGCGTTTTTAAAGTACTTGCATAAGTATCTTTTAATTCTGGTAAATCGTAATCTTCATTTTTATAACCAAAGCCGGCAATAGGAGAAATAACAGCAGCAGTACCAGCTCCAAACATTTCTTTTAATGCTCCAGATTTGGCAGCGTCTACAACTTCTTTTACCGTAATTTTTCTAACCTCTACAGGTATTCCTTGTTGTTTGGCAATATCTATAATACTTTTTCTCGTAATACCATCTAAAATACGATCGCTTGTTGGGCCGGTTATTAACGTATCGTTAATTCTAACAAATATATTCATGGCACCAGCCTCTTCAATATATTCGTGCGTATTATCATCTGTCCAAATCACTTGTTGGTAACCTTTATCTATAGCCAATTGCGTTGGGTAAAATTGTCCAGCATAGTTTCCACCAGCTTTAGCAAAACCAACACCACCATTTGCCGATCTAGAATACGTTTCTTCTATTAAAACTTTAAGTTTGCCAGAGAAATAAGCACCAGAAGGAGCTGTACAAATAATAAATTTATAAGCATCTGCAGGCGAGGCGTGAAATCCATTTCCAGAAGCAAAAACAAATGGACGTATGTATAGTGAGCTACCTTCGTTTGTAGGTATCCAACCTTTGTCTACTTCTAACAATGTTTTTAAACCTTCCATAAAATAGTCTTCTGGTATTTCAGGAATAGCCAGTCGCTTAGAAGAAATATTAAGGCGTTTAAAGTTTTCTAAAGGTCTAAAAAGAAAAACATCATCTTTACTATCTTTGTAGGCTTTCATACCTTCAAAAACAGATTGCCCGTAGTGAAATATTTTTGCAGAAGGATCTAAAGTTATAGGTTGGTAAGGCACCACTTTTGGCGCGTGCCACTTTCCATCTTTAAAATCGCATTCCAGCATATGGTCTGAAAAAACACTACCAAACTTTAAATTATCGAAATCAACATCTTTTAATTTTGAAGCTTTAGTTTTCGTTATTTCAATATTGTTAAGCATTCTACTCATAATTTTTAAACTCTATATGAAGAACAAATTTAAGTAAAAACGATTTTAAAAAATGTTATATTTACACAAAACCTTAAAAAAAATAATTTACGCGTTATTTTAATTCTTTTTTGAGTTAATAGTTGGGACTTTTTATGTCTTAAGCTAACAGTGAATATCATTATTTTCTAGCGTTATATTAAAATCAACATATATTTTGAAAAGAGAAATAGTAATAACCGCCGATGGGTCATCTACCATACATTTACCAGATTGGGACGAGCAATACCATTCTAAACATGGTGCCATACAAGAAGCGTATCATGTGTTTATTAAAACAGGATTACATTATTTTTATAACACGCACAACCAAACTAATTTATCTGTTTTAGAAATAGGTTTTGGTACTGGTCTAAACGCTTTTATTACCTTTTTGGAGGCGCATAAGCTAAATTTAAATATTAAATATAGTGGTGTAGAGGCTTATCCTGTTTCTAAGGCGGAAATCAGCCAATTAAATTATACTTCAGAATTAAATGTTGATGATAAAAAACAAGACTTTAATAAATTACACGATTTAGACTGGGAAACAGAACAAAATATGACACCTCTTTTTTCTATAACAAAAAGAGAACTTCTTTTTTCTAATATTAAAGATGAAAATAAGCATGATATTATTTATTTTGATGCCTTTGGGGCACGTGTACAACCGGAGTTATGGACAGAAACCATTTTTAAAAAAATGTATTTAGCTTTAAAACCCAAAGGAATATTAGTTACCTATGCCGCAAAAGGTAGTGTTAGGCGTGCCATGCAAGCCGTAGGTTTTAAGGTTGAACGCTTACCTGGGCCACCAGGTAAACGTGAAATGCTAAGAGCCACAAAATTATAAAAGCTCCACACTAAATAAAGTAACAAATATTTAAAATATAATAAATGCGTGTTTTAATTACAGGTGCAACAGGTTTAATAGGGACAGAAATTGTTAAAATTTGCGAAGCACAGAATATTAAAGTAAATTATTTAACCACTAGACAGTCTAAAATAAAAAGCGAATCAAGTTTTAAAGGTTTTTATTGGAACCCAAATAATAAGGAAATCGATAAAGATTGTTTTAAAGGTGTAGATGCCATAATACATTTGGCAGGGGCTTCTATAGCTAAACGTTGGACTAAGGCTTATAAGGAAGAAATTATATCCAGCCGTGTAGAAAGTACGAAGCTGTTAGTAGAAAGTATAAAAACTATAGACCACCATGTAAACCATATTATAGCAGGAAGTGCTATTGGTATTTATCCAGATGATTTAGAGCATTGTTATAACGAGTCTTTTAAAGGCGATAACAACTCTTTTTTAGCTAGCGTTGTTAAAGTTTGGGAGGCCGCTGTCGATGGTTTTGATCATTTAAATATAAAAACAACAAAAATTAGAACAGGT
>CALHCQ010000132.1 GCA_937936645.1 uncultured Algibacter sp. | reverse complement strand
GTATTGTGTAGCAAGTTTGTTATACTTTTCAGTTAACTGTTTATAACGAAATATATTAAACGCTAATGCGCCTAATAATAATACAATTAAACCAAAGCTTAAATTACTTTTACTAATACTCATTTTAATAGAATTTTATTTAATTACTAATATTTTGTTTATAACTAAAAGTAGGTCGTTTTGTTGTATAAAGGCTTGCATAAAAATACTTGTAATTTATATAATGCATAATTTTAATAGTAATTAAATAATTATACAAAGTTCAAGTTTAGTTTAATGGGGGTCTTAGATTTTTTTTTGGATAAATTAGGTTTACTCTTTTTAGAATTTTAAGATGGTTTATTATTGGGCAAGAACCAACTTAATTATAAATGTACAAGAAAAAACAACGCTATTGCGAATTGTTTATTAAAAAAAAACAACCAATTATAAATGACTTGTTTTATAATTGGTTGTATTACCACAACAATGCTAAATAACTATTGTTATGGCTCTAAACTAGATAAGTTTTTCTACATGTATTTACCTTCTCCTTGCATTTGGTTCTTCTAGAAAAGTGCGTTGTTGCTGATCACTTACTGTACAGCGAAAAGCAGCGTTCCCAGTTCTGCATCCACCACATTTTTGTCCTCGAGTTAATGGTCTACATCTAGGACAGACAGGCAGTTGTCTTGGGCGTAATCTTTTACCGCAAACACGAGCAAATCCGTTTTGGGTTGGTGCCATGGCACTTATAGCTACGTTTTCGGTTAAATTGTTGACTGTGGTTTTAGTTGCACCGTAAAATATGGCACAAATAGTTAAAAATGATAATAAAAATAACTTTTTCATAATTAAATAATTTTTTTATAAAAATAAATATTTTTTTCTTACGACGTTATTTTTTAACATTTACCTTGTTTCCGTAAAAAAGCCAATTATATAAATAATTGACTTTTTTACTTTAAAGGATGTGAGTTTTATTTATCGTTTTTGGCATCTAAATGTATGTCCTCTAGCTTCTCTAGCTGTTTTACATACACCACACTTATTTGTTAACATTTTGCAATTTAATCTACAAAACGGTATGTGTAACTTTCTATAGTCTTTTATAGATTTACCACAAACACGAAGACCTACAGGTAGTTTTTTTGTGTTGGTATTATGGTAGTTTCAGAAACTGTTGCTTCTACTACTGCACTGCTTGTTAAGTTAGCCCCGTAAAATATAGTACAAAGGGTTAAGCATAATAATAAAAATAACTTTTTCATAATAAATATTTTTTCACTAAAATAATAAAAAATAACATATGCTAATTTTTTTAACATTTGGCTAAATTATGATGTAGTAAAAAAGCCAATTATTTTAATAATTGGCTTTTTTATTTAGGCTTCGTAGTATTTAAAAGCATCTATAATGAGTTGTTCTTCTACTTTACAATCTATAACCGGGTCTCCAATGTGTTTTAAAAGCACAAAATTTATGTTTCCGTGATTGTTTTTCTTATCGTACTTAAGTAAATCCATAATTGGGGCGTAATCTTGCTCATCAATGGCAACTTTGTTATAAAAACTATAAAATAATTTTTTTATGTCTTCTGTTTGTTCCATTGGGAAATCTAGAATTTTAGATGATAAGTAACATGCTAACACCATACCTATTGCAATGGCTTCACCATGTAGTAGTGTTGTTTTGCTTTGGTGGCTTAAAAAATAAGATTCTATAGCATGACCTAGCGTGTGACCAAAATTAAGCGTCTTTCTTAAACCGTTTTCTCTTGGGTCTTGGTCTACGACATTCTTTTTTATTAGTACAGATTCGTATATTAATGTGTCTAAGTCTGTTAGGTCTAAATGTTTAAGGTCTGTAAATTTATTCCAGTAAGTTTCGCCAGTAATTAAACCGTGTTTAAGCATTTCTGCTAAACCAGAACGCATTTGGTTAGCTGCTAATGTATTTAAGTACTGTGTGTCTATTAATACAATGTCTGGTGTACTAATAACGCCAATTTGATTTTTTAAATGACCTAAATCTACGCCTGTTTTGCCACCAACAGAGGCGTCTACCATAGCAAGTAGGGTGGTAGGTATGTTTATGTAGGCTATACCGCGTTTAAAGGTAGAGGCTACAAAGCCACCAAGATCTGTAATAACACCACCACCAATGTTTATTAATAAACTTTTTCTGTCGGCATCTAGTTCCGATAAGGTGTTCCAAACACCAACACAGGTTTCTATGGTTTTGTTTATTTCTCCTTCTTCAATTTCTATAATTTCTATGGTTGCATTAGTTTCTAACTTTTCTAGAAAATATGGTAAACATAGTTCATGCGTATTATTATCTACTAAAATAAAAATCTTAGAAAAATTTTCTTTTTTAAGATGTTCGTTTATTGCAGGGTAGCAATTTTTATTAAAATGAATAATGCCGTTGTTAGCCGTTATAGAATTTAAATTCATAAGGAAAATACAATTAATTTAAGGATGTAAAATTAAGGAGATTTTAAGTATTTTAATATACTTAATTATAGATATTTTAAATGGTATGGTTTGATGTTTTTTTTAGAGTAGCATAAATTATTAAAATCTATTTTACAAACATATCTATTATAGTGGCAATACTATCGCAATTTTTAATGTTTATACTAATACTTTTTTTTCTATAGTAGCCATTTAAATGATATATGCCACAGGGTTTTAAACGTGGTTTACTTTTGCTAAAATTTATATCGCCTTTTTTTAAAATATAATTTATAGCTGTACTGTCTACATTAAAAGATTGCATTTGTTTTTTAAAAACATCGTTGTAAATAATTTTTTTGCTGTTAATGTTTTTTATAACTCGTGCATCTAAGCCATAGCTGCATGATGTTTTTTTACCATTTAAAAAGAATGCTAAAATGATGAGACCAATAGAGAACCCTCCTAAATAATAGCCAATGCGTTGTATTAATATCATTATATATTTTTTGTAGGCTTAAAATATAAGTAGGTTTATATCGCTATAATTTAGATTGAACCAATCGCCTACAGATTTGCTTGTTAAAATGCCGTGGTAAAAGTACAAACCATTTTTTAAACCCTTGTCAAAACGCAAAGAATTTTCTATACCTCCATCATCGGCTATTTTTAATAAATAAGGCGAAAAAATATTACTTATAGATACCGATGCGGTTCTAGAGTATCGCGCTGGTATATTTGGTACACAATAATGTACTACGCCATGTTTTACAAATGTTGGCGTTTTATGTGTGGTTACTTCGCTAGTTTCAAAACAGCCACCAGTGTCTATACTAACATCTATTATAATAGATTTATTTTTCATGCTCTCTACCATGCTGTCTGTTATTACTACAGGCGATCTGTTTGTGCCTTTAACTGCACCAATAGCTACATCGCAACGCTTTAAGGCTTTGGTTAGATTTTTAGGCTGAATGGTGGAGGTGTATAAAGGACGCCCTAGATTGGTTTGAATACGTCTTAGTTTGCTTATAGAATTATCGAAAACTTTTACGTTTGCACCAAGACCAATAGCGCTTCTTGCAGCAAACTCGCCCACGGTACCAGCGCCTAAAATAACAACTTCTACAGGTGGTACACCACTTATATTGCCCAGCATTAATCCGTTACCGCTATTGTTATTAGCTAAAAGCTCTGCAGCAATTAGTACCGATGCCGTTCCAGCTATTTCACTTAAAGATTTTACGGCAGGATAACTACCATCGTCATCTCTTATAAACTCGAAGGCTAAAGCAGTAATGCGTTTATTTGCCAAGGCTTCGAAGTATTTTTTACATTTGGTTTTTATTTGAAGTGCCGATATTAGTATGGCTTGTGGGTTTAAAAGTTCTATTTCTTCTAGTGTTGGCGACTCTACTTTTAAAACAATGGGACAGGCAAAAACTTTAGCAGTGTCTTTTGTTATTTCGGCACCCGCTTCGCTGTAGTTTTTGTCGCTAAAACTAGATCCTGTACCTGCTCCAGATTCTAATAATACTTTATGACCATTACTAACTAATGCTGAAACAGCATCTGGGGTTAGGCATACGCGTTTTTCTTGAAAAGCGGTTTCTTTTGGTATTCCTATAAACAATTCGCCTTTACGTTTAGAAATTTCTAAAGTTTCTTCTTGTGGTAAAAGTTGTTCTTTTGTAAAAGGTGATCGTAAGTCTGACATTTTTTAGTTGTTTTTAAACCCCTTGTAAATTACAAATGTTTATGTATATAGCAAGTAATTTATAAATAAACTTGAATTAAATAGAACAACTATTTCTAAATCAATTAAAAATATTTTTTTAATTGATCTAGAATGTTTTTTGGGGATACTTTAAATTCGTCCTCTAAGTCTTGAATAGATTTATCGACGTTATTTATTTTATTAAAAATTCGAGCTCTTATTAAATATATGGCAGGAATTGCAAATGCCATAATAGGGATAAGGTACATGAGCTGAAATTCATCGGTGTGAGCACTGTCGCCATCTAAAACAATATATATTTGATAAATATACATGGCAATAGGTACCATAATGGTATGGTGCCACCAATGCCTGCAAGTAAAAAACCACACTAGTAACAATAAAAGCGGTATTAATTTACCTGTTATTACCCACATGGCATAGTTAGCGTCTTCCCATGAGGCGCTATCGTATGTGAATAAAAATGTATTCCATATTTTTTGTTTGGGTACGCTTTCGTGTAAAGAGAATAAATAGGGAGTTGTAGCTATAAAAGTAGCTACAATACTCCCTAAAAATATACCTTTACTATGTTTCTTGTATTTATGCAAAGATTTTACGTTTTCCTTTTTTTATGTATTCTACTATAGTATGTTCTTGGTTGTTAATATCTAAAGAGATATTAGCTGTTATGACAAAGCTAAATAATAGGATCGCAAGGAAATGCTTTTGAATCTTCATATCTTAAATGTATTAGTTTGAGTTGTTGTGTCGCCTAAAACTAACTAATAACTTTGTTGATATAATAGTCTAATGTTAACTTAATGTTAACAATGAGGTTTTTTAGTGTTTGGTATTACGGTTTAACCGTAAAAACATGTTTTTTTATGCGTTTACGCTTGTTATTTTTATCGACCTAGTGCTATTATCTTCGATAAATAAATCAATAATATCATGAGGTACAGGTATTAAATCATTAATAACATCTGGCCATTCTATAATTACCCAATGGTTAGAATATAAGTAGTCTTCGATGCCAAAATTATATGCCTCTTCGATATCATTTAATCTATATAAATCGAAATGATAAATAAGGGTGTTACTATTATTAATTTCGTATTCGTTTACAATAGAAAAAGTTGGGCTGTTTACAACATCTTTGCATCCTAATTGTTTAACAAGTGCTTTTATAAGTGTTGTTTTTCCAACGCCCATTTCTCCGTTAAAAATTAAAGTTTTGGATGTCGCCTTTTCTATAATATGACTAGCAATAGTGTCTAATTCTTTTAAAGAGTAATTTGTTTTCATTTATAACATAATTAATGATACAATGATAATAATTAATTTTAAAAATTAACAGCTTTTATTGTCTTGCCTTTATTTAGGATTAAAAACTACAAACGGAATAACCATTTCTTCTAACGATACGCCGCCATGTTGGTAGGTGTTTTTAAAATAACTAACATAGTGATTGTAGTTGTTTGGATAAGCAAAAAATAAATCGGTTTTAGCAAATATAAATTTGCTGGTCATGTTTATGCTTGGTAAGTGTGCTTCTTTGGGTGTTTTAATTTCTAAAACATCTTTATTGTCGTAAGTTAAGCTTCTTCCTGTTTTGTAACGTAGGTTTAAGCTTGTGTCTCTATCTCCTATAACTTTCGATGGGTTTTTTACATTTATAGTACCGTGATCTGTGGTTAAAATAAGTTTAAAACCAAGCAGTTGTGCTTGCTGAATCATTTCTAGTAAAGGCGAGTTTTTAAACCAACTAAGTGTTAGCGACCTGTAAGCTTTGTCGTTAGAAGCGAGTTCTTTAACAACCTCCATTTCTGTTTTAGAGTGCGAAAGCATGTCTACAAAATTATAAACAATTACGGTTAAGTCGTTTTCTTTTAGGGTTTTAAAATTATCGGCTAACTTTTTTCCAGATTTTAAATTTGTAATTTTATGATATTCATGTTTTAAATGACCTAAATTTAAACGCTTTAACTGCGCTTCTAAAAATTCGGCTTCAAAAAGGTTTTTACCGCCCTCGTCTGTATCGTTTTTCCAATATTCAGGAAAAAGCTTTTCCATATCTGATGGCATTAAACCAGAAAAGATAGCGTTTCTAGCATACTGTGTTGCAGTAGGTAGTATGCTGTAAAAGGCATCTTCTTTTTCTTTTTTGTAATAATTATTAATAATAGGTTCGAAAACTTTCCATTGGTCGTATCTTAGATTGTCTACCACAATAAGTAGGGTAGGTTGCTCTTTACTAAGTTCTGGAGCAATTTTTTCTTTAAATAATGTGTGAGACATTACTGGAGCTTCGGTATGTGGTTTAAACCAGTTGGTGTAATTTTTTTCTATAAACTTGCTAAATAGTGTGTTTGCCTCGTTTTTTTGCGATTCTAGAATTTCGAACATGCCAACATCTTCAATGTCTTCTAGTTGTATTTCCCAGTAAATGAGCTTTTGGTATAAGTTAACCCAATCGTCGTAGTTGTTTACCATGGCTAAATCCATAGCAATTTTCCTAAATTCTTGCTGATAATTGGATGTTGTTTTTTCTGAAATTAAACGCGAATGGTCTAAGTTTTTCTTTAAACTTAAAAGTATTTGGTTAGGGTTAACAGGCTTTATAAGGTAATCGGCAATTTTATTACCAATGGCCTCTTCCATAATATATTCTTCCTCACTTTTGGTTATCATAACCACCGGTAGGCTGTCTTTTTTTTCCTTTATTTCGTGTAGTGTTTCTAGGCCGCTAAGTCCAGGCATGTTTTCATCTAAAAAAACAATATCAAAATTAGTATCATCTAAAATATCAATAGCTTCGGTGCCGCTGTTACAGGTTGTTACGTTGTAATTCTTTTTTTCTAGAAATAAAATATGAGGTTTTAATAAGTCAATTTCATCATCAACCCAAAGTATTTTTATTGTATTCATTTAAATAGATTTAATTGTTGTAAAAAAGGAGCAATAAACATTATATTTGAAATATATAAATTTTATAGCATTAAAAGTTTGAATAAACTTAAAATATTAAACGACCCAATTTACGGATTTATTACCATACCAAGTTCGCTGGTTTTCGATTTAATACAACATAAATATTTTCAGCGACTTCGTAGAATTACTCAAATGGGTATGTCGTACCTCGTGTATCCAGGAGCGCATCATACACGTTTTCATCATGCCATTGGCTGTGTGCATTTAATGCAACAGGTTGTTAATGTACTTCGTTTTAAGGAAGTTAACATATCTAAAGCAGAAGAGGAGGCTTTGTATATTGCAATTCTTTTACATGATATTGGGCATGGTCCTTTTTCGCATGCTATGGAGCATAGTATTGTAAATGGTGTCTCACATGAGCAAATTTCGCTTTTATTTATGGAGGCCTTAAATAAGGAATTTAACGGAAGTTTAACTTTAGCTATAAAAATTTTTAAAGGCGAATACCACAGGCAATTTATGTTACAGCTAATTTCTGGACAACTAGACGTAGATCGTGCCGATTATTTAAAGCGCGATAGTTTTTATACAGGTGTTGCCGAGGGGAATGTAAATAGCGAGCGTTTAATTACCATGTTTAATGTGGTTAACGACAATTTGGTTATTGAAGAAAAAGGTGTTTATAGTGTAGAGAAATTTATTATAGCCAGACGTTTAATGTACTGGCAAGTATATCTGCATAAAACAAGTTTGGTGGCAGAGCAGTTACTAATTCGTGTTTTAAAACGTGCTAAAGAGCTAACAAATAAAGGTGTTAAACTTGAGGCTAGTAAACCATTGTCGTATTTTTTAGAACATAAAATCTCTACAACCAATTTTAATACAGAAACCCTAAACTTATTCGCACAGTTAGACGATTTTGATGTTGTTTCTGCCATGAAAGCATGGATAGATCACAGCGATTTTGTGTTAAGTCATTTATGTAAAATGATAATAAATCGTACTTTATTAAAAATTAAGCTGAAGAATAAAAAAATAAAAAAACAGCATTTAGAGGCGCATGTAGCTCAATTTATGGAGCAGCACAAGATATCTAAACACGAGGCTAGTTATTTTGTTTTTAAAGGTTTTATATCTAACCAAGCTTACGATTTACAAACACAAAATATAAATATTTTACACAAAACAGGTAAAATAGAAGATATTGTTAAAGCATCCGATCAATTAAATTTAAAAGCCCTATCTAAGCCAGTAACAAAATATTATATGTGTTATCCTAAAACCGTGTAACTTGCTGTAAATAAAAAAAATACTACATTTTAAGTCATGTATAAAATATCATAATCTGTTCAATAAATAAATAAGATGATTAGTTCATAGAATACTTTAGTTCATTTTTCATATTTTTGCTCAAATTCAAAACAAATTAATATTAGATAGTGTGAAATTCACAGCACAACAAATAGCAGACATACTAGACGGTGATGTTACAGGGAATCCTGATATTGAAGTATCTACACTTTCTAAAATTGAAGAAGGCGCCGAAGGATCTTTAACCTTTTTAGCTAACCCTAAGTATACGCCTTACATATATAATACACAGGCTTCTATAACTATTGTTAATAAGACTTTCTTACCAGAGAAGCCCATAACAACCACCTTAATAAAGGTAGATGATGCTTATATGGCATTTTCTAAAATATTAGAATATTACAACGCTATTAAGCTTAATAAAGAGGGCATAGAAACACCATCTTTTATAGCCGATTCTAGTTCTCATGGCGAGAAATTATACCTAGGTGCTTTTGCATACATTGGAGAAAATGTTAAAATAGGAAGTCATGTAAAGATTTTTCCGGGCGCTTATGTAGGCGATAATGTCGTTATAGGTGATAATACCATAATTTTTGCAGGAGCTAAAATTTATTCGGAATCTTTAATAGGAAAAAATTGTGTTATAAATTCGGGATGTATTATTGGTTCAGATGGTTTTGGTTTTGCGCCAAACGAAGATGGCAGTTATAATAAAATACCACAAATTGGTAACGTTATTTTAGAAGATTATGTAGACATTGGAGCAGGAACAACTATAGATCGTGCCACCATGGGGTCTACTATAATACGAAAAGGTGTAAAGTTAGATAACCACATACAAATAGCACATAATGTAGAGATTGGCGAAAATACTGTTATTGCTGCTCAAACAGGGGTTGCAGGATCTACCAAAATTGGTAAAAATTGCCAAATTGGTGGGCAAGTTGGCATTGTTGGTCATATTACTATTGGTAATAATGTAAAAATACAAGCGCAGTCTGGTATAGGTAGAAACGTAAAAGATAACGAAGTACTACAAGGTTCGCCAGCATTGGCATTAACAAACTACAATAAGTCTTATGTTCATTTTAAGAACTTACCACATATCGTAAAAAAAATAAATCATTTAGAGAAATAATAAATGGCTATAATTAATACAGAAATTAAACAAACCACAATTAGCAAAGCCGTGTCTTTGTCTGGAGTTGGTTTACACACAGGTAAAAATGTTACCCTTACTTTTAAACCCGCAGAGGCAAACACAGGATATGTTTTTAAACGTATAGATTTAGAAGGAACACCTTTAATTAATGCCGATGCTAATTTTGTAACAAATACCCAACGTGGTACTTGTTTAGAAAAAAATGGTGTAACCATACAAACTTCAGAGCACGTTTTAGCAGCTTTAGTAGGTTTAGATATAGATAATGTTTTAATAGAGTTAAACGAGGCAGAACCCCCAATCATGGATGGTTCGTCTAAGTTTTTTGTTAAAGCTATAGAAGAAGCAGGTACGGTAGAGTTGGAGGCTTTTAGAGAAGAATTTGTTGTTACAGATATTATATCTTACGCCGATGAGGAAACAGGAAGCGAAATTTTAGTCATGCCTTCTAACGCTTACCAAATTACTACAATGGTAGATTTTGGTACGAAAGTATTAGGAACACAAAATGCAACTTTAAATAATATTGCAGATTTTAAAAAGGATATATCAGACTCTAGAACATTTAGTTTCTTGCACGAAATAGAAATGTTATTAGAGCATGGTTTAATTAAAGGTGGCGATTTAAATAATGCTATAGTTTATGTTGATAAAGAGTTATCGCAGGAAACTATGGATAAGTTACGTGTGGCTTTTAATAAAAAAGATATTGCTGTAAAACCAAACGGGATATTAGATAATTTAACGCTACACCACCCCAACGAAGCGGCAAGGCATAAATTACTAGATGTATTAGGTGATTTGGCTTTAATACGTACCCGAATTCGTGGTAAAATTATAGCTAATAAACCAGGACATTTTGTAAACACACAGTTTGCAAAAAAAATGTCTAAATTAATAAAGAACGAGCGTCGTAATAATGTTCCTAATATAGATTTAAACCAGGAACCATTAATGGACGTCAATCAAATTATGGCTATGCTACCTCACAGACAGCCATTTTTGTTAATAGACAAGGTTTTCGAGTTGTCGAGTAACCATGTTATAGCCATGAAAAACGTAACCATGAACGAGTCGTTTTTTGCAGGACATTTTCCTGGAGCTCCAGTTATGCCAGGGGTTTTAATTGTAGAAGCAATGGCGCAAACAGGTGGTGTTTTAGTATTAAATACGGTGCCAGATCCAGAAAATTATTTAACATTTTTCATGAAAATGGATAACGTTAAATTTAAAAGAAAAGTAAGCCCTGGCGATACGCTTATATTTAAGTGTTCTTTAATTACACCAATAAGACGTGGTATTTGCCACATGCAAGGTTATGCCTATGCCAACGGTAAACTTTGTGCAGAGGCAGAGCTTATGGCACAAATATCTAAAGTAAAATAATAAAGGTTGTAATAAAATATTTCAATTTAAACATATTATCAAAAACAATATAACAAAATGAATCAACCTTTAGCATATGTGCATCCAGATGCAAAAATAGCAAAGAATGTCGTTATAGAGCCTTTTACAACTATACATAATAATGTTAAAATAGGAGAAGGAACATGGATAGGTAGTAACGTAACTATCATGGAAGGGGCGCGAATTGGTAAAAATTGTAATATATTTCCAGGGTCTGTAATATCAGCAGTACCACAGGATTTAAAATATAATGACGAAGATACTACGGTAGAGATAGGCGATAATGTAACCATTAGAGAATGTGTTACCATAAACAGAGGAACATCCGATAGGATGAAAACCGTAATAGGCGACAATTGTTTAATAATGGCTTATTGTCATGTGGCGCACGATTCTATTGTTGGACGAAATTGTATTTTTTCTAACAACAGCACACTTGCAGGGCATGTTACAGTTGGCGATTTTGTAGTATTAGCAGGTATGACTGCTGTGCATCAATTTGTATCTATAGGAAATCATGCTTTTGTAACAGGAGGGTCTTTAGTCAGAAAAGACGTGCCGCCATTTGTAAAAGCAGCACGAGAGCCTTTATCTTATGTAGGTATTAACTCTGTAGGTCTAAGACGTAGAGGTTACGAAACCGAAAAAATTAGAGAAATTCAAAATATATATAGAATTCTTTATCAAAAGAATTACAATACAACACAAGCTGCTGGCATTATAGAAGCCGAAATGGAAGCTACAACAGAGCGAGACGATATTCTTCAATTTATTAAGAATTCGCATCGCGGAATAATGAAAGGATACTTTAAATCAAATTAAATTATGGCAAATACATCAGATATTAGAAACGGATTATGTATTAAATATAATCACGATATTTATAAAATTATAGAATTTTTACACGTAAAGCCAGGAAAAGGACCTGCTTTTGTAAGAACAAAACTTAAAAGTGTTACCAACGGTAAGGTTATAGACAATACTTTTTCTGCAGGACACAAATTAGAAGATGTTCGTGTAGAAACACACAAATTTCAGTTTTTGTATAATGAAGGCGATACGTATCATTTTATGAATACCGAAGATTATGCACAAATAGAGCTTCAAAAATCAACGTTAGATAGCCCAGGATTAATGAAAGAAGGACAGGTAGTAACTGTTATTATTAATGCAGAAGACGGTTTACCTTTATCGGTAGAGTTACCGGCAAGTGTTATTTTAGAAGTTACAGCTACCGAACCTGGTGTAAAAGGTAATACAGCAACTAATGCTACAAAACCAGCCACTGTAGAAACTGGAGCTACTGTTAACGTACCATTATTTATTAACGAGGGCGATAAAATTAAAGTAGAAACAGATAAAGGGACTTACAAAGAACGTGTAAAAGAATAAATGAAGTTCTCTAAACCACATACTCTAGAAGCCATAGCAAATTTATTAAATTGTACGTTTATTGGCGATAATAATTTCCCTGTTTTAGGCATGAACGAAATTCATGTGGTAGAGCCAGGAGATATTGTTTTTGTAGATCATCCCAAATATTACGATAAGGCTTTAAATTCTGCAGCAACTATTGTACTTATAAATAAAGAAGTAGCTTGTCCAGAAGGTAAAGCGCTTTTAATTAGCGACGATCCTTTTAGAGATTTTAATAAATTAACCAATCATTTTAAGCCTTTTGTAGCAGCTAACAGTCAGATATCGACATCAGCAAAAATAGGCGATCATACGGTAGTACAGCCAAATACATTTATTGGTCATAACGTCGTTATAGGTAAGCATTGTACAATACATGCTAACGTAAGTATTTATGATGATACTATAATAGGAGACCACGTTACCATACATTCTGGCACTGTACTAGGTGCAAATGCTTTTTATTACAAAAAACGCCCAGAAGGGTACGATCGTTTAAAATCTTGCGGACATATTGTAATAGAAAACCATGTCGATATTGGTGCAAATTGTACTATAGACCGTGGTGTAACTGCGGCTACAACAATAAAAAAAGGCACTAAAATAGACAATCAAGTGCAAATAGGTCACGATACCGTTATTGGCGAAAAATGTTTAATAGCTTCTCATGTTGGAATAGCAGGATGTACTGTTGTAGAGAACGAAGTTGTTATTTGGGGGCAAGTAGGTATAACGAGTGGTGTAACCATTGGCGAAAAGGCTGTAATATCTGCCAAGGCAGGTGTTAGTAAATCGCTAGAAGGTGGTAAAAGTTATTTTGGAATCCCTGCAGACGATTTTAGAACGAAGTACAAAGAAATAGCTTCGATTAGAAGAATTCCAGAAATTCTAGAAAAACTTAAATAATAACTCAAAAAAATAAATGTTTTTTTATAAAATAAAACTCTAATTTTACTTTAATTTTATAATTCAAAAAATTACATTTGTTTAATTAAATTAATAAAGATAAATAATCTCGTATGAGCGTTTTAGTAAACAAGGATTCGAAAATAATAGTTCAAGGTTTTACAGGTAGTGAAGGTACATTTCATGCCAGCCAAATGATAGAATATGGTACTAATGTTGTAGGTGGTGTAACACCAGGTAAAGGAGGTCAAACACATTTAGACAGACCTGTTTTTAATACGGTATTAGAAGCTGTAGAAAAAGCTGAAGCAGATACAACTATTATTTTTGTACCGCCAGCATTTGCTGCAGATGCCATTATGGAAGCTGCCGATGCAGGAATTAAAGTTATCATAACAATTACAGAAGGTATCCCTGTAGCCGATATGATTAAGGCTTCAAATTACATAAAAAACAAATCTTGTAGACTAATAGGCCCTAACTGTCCAGGTATTATAACACCAGGAGAAGCTAAAGTTGGTATTATGCCAGGTTTTGTTTTTAAGAAAGGTACTGTTGGTATCGTTTCTAAATCTGGAACTTTAACTTACGAAACTGCAGACCAAGTTGTAAAACAAGGTTTAGGTATAACAACTGCTATTGGTATTGGTGGAGATCCAATTATTGGAACAACAACAAAAGAAGCTGTAGAGTTATTAATTAACGACCCAGAGACAGAAGCTGTAGTAATGATAGGTGAAATAGGAGGACAGCTAGAAGCAGATGCTGCGAACTGGTACAAAGCTAGTGGTAGTAAAAAGCCTGTAGTAGGTTTTATTGCTGGCGAAACAGCTCCTGCTGGACGTACAATGGGACATGCTGGTGCTATTGTAGGTGGTAGCGATGATACTGCACAAGCTAAAAAAGCAATTATGAAAGCATGTGGAATACACGTTGTAGACTCTCCTGCAGAAATTGGTAAAAAAGTAGCAGAAGTATTAGGTAAATAATCTCTAATACAACATAAAATATTAAAATCCATTAACTTTTGTTGATGGATTTTTTTTTGAATCTATTTTATAAGCTTCTATTAAAAGCTATATAGTATTACAAGAAAAGATAAAACACTAGATTTACTATAAAGTATAAAATCCATAATTAACTTTTAATGTGTACAAAATGTATGTTTTTTTCATTTGATGCAACATGTATTTATTATATTTGAACTCTAAAATTAACAGAATAAAAATCCAAACTAATTATAATTAGTATTTGGTTTAAAATTAATATAAATGAAATTACTAGAAGGAAAAACTGTAATTATTACAGGAGCAAGTAGAGGTATAGGAAAAGGAATTGCCCAAGTTTTTGCTAAACAAGGTGCAAATATTGCGTTTACGTACAGCTCGTCTGTAGAAGCAGCAAATGCTTTAGAAAAAGAATTAGTAGATTTAGGCGTAAAAGCAAAAGGATACCAAAGTAACGCTGCTAGTTTTGACGAAGCTCAAACATTAGCTGCCAATGTAGCTAAAGAATTTGGAAGTATAGATGTTTTAATTAATAACGCAGGAATTACAAAAGATAATTTATTGATGCGTATTAGTGAAGAGGATTTTGATACTGTTATAGAGGTTAATTTAAAATCTGTTTTTAACATGACAAAAGCCGTACAACGTACGATGCTTAAACAGCGTAAGGGTTCTATTATTAATATGAGTTCTGTAGTTGGTGTTAAAGGTAATGCCGGACAAACAAATTATGCAGCATCTAAAGCTGGAATAATAGGTTTTTCTAAATCTGTGGCATTAGAGTTAGGTTCAAGAAACATACGTAGTAATGTGGTTGCTCCTGGTTTTATAGAAACAGAAATGACTGCAAAACTAAACGAAGACATCGTTAAAGAATGGCGTGCAGGAATACCATTAAAACGTGGTGGATCTCCAGAAGATGTTGCTAACGTATGTGTATTTTTAGCTAGCGATTTATCGGCTTACGTTACAGGACAAACATTAAATGTAGATGGCGGTATGCTAACTTAATATTTTTTAAATATACATCCTTTAATATATTTAAAGGATGTATATTTAGTATCAAAAAAATTAATGCAAATAGAAAATATTCTATACATAATACTTGCAGGAATAGTAGCGCTTTTATTAGCGCTTTTTCAATATGTATATAAATCAAAAATGCCTTTTAACCGTAAAATTTTGTTTACGTTTTTAAGGTTCATTACACTGTTTTCAATCCTGTTATTATTAATAAACCCTAAGTTTAACCAGGAAACACTATATAACGAAAAACCAAATTTAGTTATAGCTGTAGATAATTCGAGCTCTATTTCGCATTTAAATCAAAATACACTTGTTACATCATTCTTAAAACAAGTTACATTAAACCAAGCGTTAAACACAAAGTTTAATATAGAAACCTTTAGTTTTGGTAATACTTTACGCAAAACCGATTCGTTATCTTTTTTAGATACGCAAACTAATATAGATGGAGCTCTAAGTAATTTAACTTCAATTTATAAAGATCAAATAGCACCGGTTGTTTTACTTACCGATGGTAACCAAACTTATGGAAGTGATTACGAGTTTAATACCTCAAATTATAAACACCCCGTTTATCCTTTAGTTTTAGGAGACACCACACAGTATTCCGATTTAAAAATACAGCAACTAAATGTTAATAAGTACGCCTACTTAAAAAACAAATTTCCAGTAGAGGCTATTGTTTCTTATAATGGTAACACACCCATTAGTACAAAGCTCACAGTAAAAAATGGAAAAACTACTGTGTTTAGTAAAAACGTACAGCTGTCTAAAAACAATAATTCTAAAATAATAAACTTTACATTGCCTGCCAATACTGTTGGTGTGGCAAGTTATAGAGCACGTGTAACTAAATTAAAAAACGAAAAAAATACGGCAAACAATACGAAAGTGTTTGCAGTAGAGGTTATAAGTCAAAAAACAAAAATAGCTGTAGTTAGTACTTTTTCGCATCCAGATTTAGGAGCTTTAAAAAATAGCATAGAGAGCAACGAGCAGCGTGAAGTTGTTTTTTTAAAACCTAAAGAGGCGGTATTAAAATTAAAAGAATTTCAGTTATTTATAATATATCAACCTAATAAATCTTTTAAACCGCTTTTAGATCTTTTAAAACAAGAAAATAAAAATACGTTTACGGTTATTGGCCCTAAAACCGATCTTAATTTTGTTAATACAAACACTAAAGATTATCAGCACGAAATAACAAGGCAATTTGAAGCGTATCAAGCGCAATTCAATTCTAATTACACACCTTTTAGTTTAGAGGATATTGCTTTTGAAACCTTTCCGCCGTTAGAATCTCATTTCGGATCTGTTAATTTTACAGCACCTTACCAAACCATACTTAATAAAAAGGTTGGAGCAGTAATAACCGATACGCCATTACTAACAACCTACGAAATTAATAATAGAAAGTTAGCTGTTTTATTTGGGGAAAATATATGGAAATGGCGTTTACAAAGTCATATTAATTCTAAAAGTTTCGAAGCTTTTGATGATTTTACAGGTAAAATAATTCAATATTTAGCGTCCAATGAAAAACGTAATCGTTTAAGTATAGAACACGAATCGTTTTACAATCAAAATTCGAACATTGTAATTAAAGCCTCTTATTTCGATAAAAATTACGAGTTCGACAAGCGTTCTAGTTTAAACATAACTATAATAGACGCGATAAATAAAAGTAAAAAGGTTATTCCGCTAATATTAAATAGTAATACTTTTCAAGTAGATTTAAGCGATTTAAAACCTTCTAAATATAGGTTTACTGTAAATGTAGATGGTGAAAATATTTCTAAATCTGGTCGGTTCGAAATATTAGAATATCATGTAGAACAGCAGTTTTTAAACGCTAATGTTGCTAAATTAACTGCGTTAGGCAACCAAACCAAAGGACACGCTTTTTTAGCCGATAAATCGGAAGCACTTATAGACGCTTTGTTAAACGATAATCGTTTTGTTACCAAACAAAAAAGTAATAAAAATAGTTTACCTTTAGTAGACTGGAAATATCTTTTAGGCCTTATTGCTTTAAGTTTGGCTATAGAGTGGTTTTTAAGAAAATATAACGGATTAATATAAAAATAGTATTATGGACAAATTACCAAAAGTAGCATTTCCCTTTATTGTAATAGGGGTTATTTTATTAATAATAATATCTAAATCGGCAGTAACAATTGGGCCAGGAGAGGGCGGTGTTATTTTCGAGCGTTTAGGCGATGGTATTAATACCGATAAAACCTATGGCGAGGGCTTTCATGTAGTGGCACCATGGAATGATATGATTATTAGAAAGGTAAGGCAGCAATCTATATCAGATAGAATGAATGTTCTGTCTGTAAACGGTTTAGAGGTTAAAGTAAACGGTACTATATGGTACGAGCCAGAATATAATAACCTAGGGAAATTAATAAAAACAAAAGGTGAAGATTACGAGCGCGAATTATTAGATCCTGCTGTAAATGCAGCAGCAAGAAGTGTTGTGGGGCGTTATACTCCAGAACAATTATATTCTAGTAAACGCGATGTTATAGAGCAAGAAATACTAGACGAGGTTACTAAATTATTATCTGGGCAATACTTAAATGTTAAGCGTGTACTTGTAGAAGATGTACAGTTACCACCAACAATTAAAAATGCAATAGAGCGTAAATTAAAGCAAGAACAGGAATCTTTAGAATACGAATTCAGATTAGTTACTGCCGATAAAGAAGCGCAAAAAGTACGTATAGAAGCACAAGGTAAAGCCGATGCCAACCGTATTTTAAGTGCCTCTTTAACCGATAAAATTCTTCAAGATAAAGGTATAGAAGCTACTGTTAAATTATCTGAATCTCCTAACAGTAAAGTTATTGTTATAGGGTCTGGAGATTCTGGAATGCCAATAATATTAGGAAATCAATAAATAGTATTTTAAAGAAATGTTATTTAATAACATGAAATATGCAAAAGTTTATAATTCTTTTAAATTTTAATTTCAATAATTAGAATTTTAATTCTAAAATTCGCATATTTGCATAGTTATAAAATGAAAACACATGAATTTTATTCAATTACATCATCATCATTTTCTAATTTGCAATCAAGCGAACTGAAGATGTATTGAATAATATCAACATATTTAAACCCGTTTGAGATAATCAAACGGGTTTTTTAATTTAAATCTAGTGAGGTTATTTTAAACTCATAAAATGAACACAATGAGTAAATTAAGAATTGCAGTACAGAAATCGGGTCGACTAAACGAAGACTCTATGAGAATTTTAAAAGACATTGGTATTTCTATAGACAACGGTAAAGACCAATTAAAGGCTTCGGCAAAAAACTTTCCTGTAGAGGTTTTTTATTTAAGAAACGGAGATATTCCTCAATATTTAAAAGACGGCGTTGTAGATGCTGCTATTATTGGAGAAAATGTTTTAATAGAAAAAGGTAAAGATATAAATATTGTAGAAAAGCTTGGTTTTTCTACATGTCGTGTTTGTATTGCTGTGCCCAAAGATGCAAATTACTCTAACATTAAAGATTTAGAAGGCAAACGTATTGCGACCTCTTACCCTAATACTGTTAATATGTTTTTAGATAAAAATAATGTAAAAGCCAATTTGCATATTATAAATGGGTCGGTAGAAATAGCGCCTAACATTGGCTTGGCCGATGCTATCGTAGATATTGTTTCTAGCGGAAGCACTTTATTTAAAAATAATTTAAAAGAGGTGGAAACCATTTTAAAATCGGAAGCTGTATTGGCTGTTTCACCTGTTTTAAATGCAGAAAAACAAGCGATTCTTGATAAAATACAATTCAGAATTCAATCTGTTTTAAAAGGTAGAGCTTCTAAATATGTCTTACTTAACGCGCCAAACGATAAGGTGCAAGATATTATAGATGTATTACCAGGCATGAAAAGTCCGTCGGTATTACCATTAGCAAAATCAGGATGGAGTTCAATTCACTCTGTGATGAACAAAAATGAATTTTGGGACGTTATCGATGCCTTAAAAGAAAAAGGAGCCGAGGGTATTTTGGTTTGTCCAATAGAAAAAATGGTTTTATAATTTAGTTTTATTACGCGATTATTAAAAGAAATATAGTATTGATTTGTTTCACACTAGTGTAAAATATTTTAGCGATGCAAATAATAAATAACCCAAATAAAAGCGAATGGGAGGCCCTTTTAAAGCGCCCAACGCAAACTGTTAACGACATAGAAGGTATTGTTAACGATGTGTTTATGGATGTTAAAAATAATGGCGATAGCGCTATTAAAAAATACACCACTAAATTTGATGGTGTTGCTTTATCTAACCATTGTATTACCAAGGCAGAACTAGAACAGGCTAGCACATTAGTGGCGCCAGAGTTACAAAAAGCCATACAACAAGCTAAGCAAAATATAGAAGCATTTCATTCTGCACAAAAAACAAATCGTGTAAGTGTAGAAACCACAAGTGGGGTAGCGTGTTGGCAAGAAAAAAGACCTATACAAAAAGTAGGTTTATATATACCAGGAGGAACAGCACCTCTCTTTTCTACAGTTTTAATGTTGGCTACACCTGCTAATATTGCAGGGTGTAAAGAAATTGTACTTTGTACACCACCTAATAAAAAAGGAGATATTGCTCCAGAAATTATGTATGCAGCTCACCTTTGTGGCGTTACAAAAATTTTTAAAGTAGGAGGCATACAAGCCGTAGCGGCATTAACATTTGGTACAGAAACCATACCCCAAGTGTATAAAATATTTGGCCCAGGAAATCAATTTGTAACCGTTGCTAAGCAATTAGCTACAAAGCATGGTGTTGCTATAGATATGCCTGCAGGACCAAGCGAATTATTGGTTGTTGCCGATAATACAGCTGATGCTGGCTTTGTTGCTTCAGATTTGTTAAGTCAAGCCGAGCATGGTAAAGATAGTCAAGTTATATTGGTGTCTACATCTAGAAGTTTACTAGACGATGTCTCTAAAGAAGTAGCCTCGCAAATGGCTGTTTTACCGCGTAAAGAGATTGCTGAGTTAGCGATTGCAAATTCAAAATTAATTTATGTTGATAATGATGATCTTGCCCTAGAGATGATTAATATGTATGGGCCAGAACACTTTATTGTTTGTACTAAAAACGAAGATTTTTATGTTGATGGTATTTTAAATGCAGGTTCTGTTTTTATAGGTAACTATACACCAGAGAGTGCTGGCGATTATGCATCGGGTACCAACCATACCTTGCCAACTAATGGGTTTACTAAAGCCTATTCTGGAGTAAATTTAGATAGTTTTTTAAAGAATATGACTTTTCAAAAAATATCCAAAACGGGTATTTTAAACATAGGAAAAACGATAGAGTTAATGGCAGACGCCGAAGGATTACAAGCGCATAAAAACGCGGTATCTTTACGATTAAAAGCATTAAAATAATGAATATTCAAGATTTATTACGCCCTACAATTAAGGCTTTAAAACCTTACTCTTCTGCTAGAGATGAATTTCAGGGTGCTACAGATAATATGGTTTTTCTAGATGCTAACGAGAATCCATACAATAATGGTGTAAACCGTTATCCAGACCCGCAACAAGGCGATTTAAAAAAAATAATATCTAAAATAAAGGGTATTGCCACTAAAAATATACTTTTAGGTAATGGTAGCGACGAAGTTTTAGATTTGTTATTTAGAGCCTTTTGCGAACCCAATATAGATAACATTATAACATTACCACCCACTTATGGTATGTATAGTGTTCTTGCCAATATAAATGCTATTGGTATAAATACGGTACAATTAGATGCGAATTTTCAGCCTCAAATTTCTAAGATATTAGAATTAGCAGATACACAAAGCAAAATATTGTTTCTGTGTTCGCCTAATAATCCAACAGGAAATAGTTTTACTACAGCCAGCATAGAAGCACTTTTAAATGGTTTTAAAGGTATTGTGGTAATAGATGAGGCATATATAGATTTTTCTGAACAGAAAAGTTGGATAACTAGACTTGAAGAATTTCCAAATTTAATAGTTACGCAAACACTATCTAAAGCCTATGGTATGGCAGGCATTCGTTTAGGAATTTGTTATGCATCTACAGCAATTATATCGGTGTTAAACACTATAAAACCGCCTTATAACGTAAATACTTTAACACAAAATAAAGCTATAGAGTTATTAACAGATAAAGACTTAGCACCGCAGCAAATACAAACTATTTTACAAGAACGCACGGTGTTAATAAAAGAATTAGAAACCATTCGTTTTGTTTCTAAAACATACCATTCCGATGCTAACTTTGTTTTAGCTAAAGTCGATAACGCTACAATGCGTTACAATCAACTTATAGAAAAAGGTATTGTAATAAGAAACAGAACCACACAACCAGGTTGCGAGAATACGTTACGTTTTACAGTAGGTACAGTACAAGAAAATAAAATATTAATAGATACTTTAAAATCTATATCATGAAAAAAGTATTATTTATAGATCGCGATGGCACTTTAGTTTTAGAGCCACCCGTAGATTACCAGTTAGATAGTTTAGAAAAATTAGAATATTACCCTAAAGTATTTCAATATATGGCTAAGATAGCTAAAGAGTTGGATTACGAGTTGGTCATGGTAACCAATCAAGATGGTTTAGGTACAAGTTCTTTTCCAGAAGATACCTTTTGGCCTGCACAGCATAAAATTATAGATGCTTTTAAAAAAGAAGGCGTTATTTTTAAGGCCGTACATATAGATAAGACTTTTCCGCATGAAAATGCAGATACAAGAAAACCTCGCACAGGGCTTTTAACGCAATATTTTTCTAACGATTACGATTTAGAAAACTCGTTTGTATTAGGTGATAGAATTACCGATATGGAGCTTGCTAAAAACTTAGGTGCTAAAGGTATTTTTCTTTCAGAAGATCCAAATTTAGGAGCAGATGAAATAGAAACCTCTAAACAAGATATTTTAAACTGTATAGCTTTAACGAGCACCAATTGGGAAGAAATTTACACCTTTTTAAAACTAGAAGATCGTGTCGAAGAAATTACCAGAAATACCAACGAAACTAAAATTTACATTAAATTAAATTTAGATGGGTCTGGTAAAAATGATATTAGTACAGGGCTGTCTTTTTTCGATCATATGTTAGATCAAATTGGTAGGCATGGCGCTATGGATTTAACCATAAAAGTAGATGGCGATCTAGAAGTTGATGAACATCATACCATAGAGGATACCATGATTGCTTTTGGAGAGCTATTTAATAAAGCACTAGGTAATAAGTTAGGTATAGAACGTTACGGCTTTTGTTTACCTATGGACGACTGTTTAGCTCAAGTAGCTGTAGATTTTGGTGGTCGTAATTGGCTAGAATGGGATGCCGAATTTAAACGCGAGAAAATTGGAGACATGCCAACCGAAATGTTTTTTCATTTGTTTAAATCTTTTACCGATGGTGCAAGATGTAATTTAAATATTAAGGCCGAAGGCGTAAACGAGCATCATAAAATAGAAGGTATTTTTAAGGCATTTGCTAAAGCTATGAAAATGGCCGTAAAACGCGATGCAAACAAAATGTTTTTACCAAGTACTAAAGGAGTACTTTAATTTAGGTTAAAATGAAATTAGTTATAATAAATTACGGCGCAGGAAATATAAAAAGCATTCAATTTGCTTTTAAACGCTTAGGTGTAGATGCTGTTTTATCGAATAATCCGGAAGAAATAATAGCTGCCGACAAAATTATTTTTCCAGGTGTGGGCGAGGCTAGTAGTGCTATGGCCATGTTAAAATCTAGTGGTTTAGATACATTAATACCCAATTTAAAACAACCTGTTTTAGGGATATGCCTAGGTATGCAGCTACTATGCGAATCTACCGAGGAGGGTAATACTATAGGTTTAGGGATATTTAAAACGCATGTAAAACGTTTCGATAATACTGTAAAAGTACCGCAAATGGGTTGGAATGTTATATCTAATTTAAAATCGAATTTATTTAACGGTATTAAAGAAAACGAATATATGTATTTAGTGCACAGTTACTATGCAGAACATTGTAGCCAAACGATTGCTAGTACAAATTATGGCATTAATTACACATCGGCATTACAGCATAATAACTTTTATGGTGTGCAATTTCATCCAGAAAAAAGCAGTACGGCAGGTGCTAAAATATTAGAGAACTTTTTAAATCTTTAATTTACTAATTTTAACAAAAATTACAACTCAATTAACATGAGAATAATTCCAGCAATAGATATTATAGACGGTAAATGTGTACGTTTAACTAAAGGCGATTACGATACTAAAAAAGTATATAACGAAAACCCTTTAGAAGTAGCAAAAATGTTTCAAGATGCAGGTATAGAGCATCTACACTTAGTAGATCTTGATGGTGCAAAAGCAAAGCATATTGTTAACCATAAGGTACTAGAAACTATTGCCACAAAAACAAATTTAAAGATTGATTTTGGTGGCGGATTAAAAACAAATGAAGACTTACGTATTGCATTTAACTCTGGAGCAGGACAAATAACAGGAGGGAGTATTGCAGTAAAAGCACCAGATGTTTTTAAAAGCTGGATTACACAATTTGGGACAGATAAAATTATATTAGGTGCCGATGCTAATAACGAAAAAATTGCGATTAGTGGTTGGCAAGAAGAGTCTGACGAGGATTTAATACCCTTTGTAAAACAGTATATTAATGATGGTATAAGCTATGTTATTTGTACAGATATTGCTAAAGATGGTATGCTGCAAGGGCCTTCTTTTAGTCTTTATAAAAAAATGTTAGAAGCTTTGCCAGAAGTAAAGCTTATAGCAAGTGGTGGTATCTCTAAATTTGAAGAATTGCCTAAATTGGCCGAACTAGGTTGCGAAGGTACTATAATTGGTAAGGCCATATACGAGAATAAAATTAGTTTAAAACAACTAGAAAACTATATAATAAATGCTAACTAAACGCATAGTACCCTGTTTAGACATCAAAAATGGAAGAACTGTTAAAGGTGTTAATTTTGTAGATTTAAGAGACGCCGGCGACCCTGTAGAGCTAGCTAAGCAATACGCTAGTGTGGGCGCAGACGAATTAGTGTTTCTTGATATAGCGGCTACTCTAGAGGGGCGTGGCACCACTCTAGATATGGTAATGCGTGTTGCAGAGCAAGTAAACATACCATTTACAGTTGGCGGTGGTATTTCTAGCATAGAGCATGTTGATGCGTTATTACAATGTGGTGCAGATAAAGTATCTATTAATTCATCGGCAGTAAAACGTCCAGATTTAGTTAACGAACTGTCTAACAAATTTGGTGCTCAATGTATTGTAGTTGCTATAGATGCTAAGCAAATAAATGGGCAATGGAAAGTGCATTTGGCTGGTGGTACTATACCTACAGATTTAGATTTATTTGAATGGGCTAAAGAAGTAGAACAGCGTGGGGCAGGAGAAATACTATTTACTTCTATGGACCACGATGGTACAAAAGCTGGATTTGCAAACGAAGCCTTAGCAAAATTATCGGAAACATTAAATATACCAATAATTGCATCGGGTGGGGCAGGTAATGTTCAGCATTTTATTGATACTTTTGTAGAAGGAAAATCAGACGC
The DNA here is from genome assembly GCA_937936645.1 of uncultured Algibacter sp. Classification (GTDB taxonomy): domain Bacteria; phylum Bacteroidota; class Bacteroidia; order Flavobacteriales; family Flavobacteriaceae; genus Postechiella. Next base: position 12,297 of record CALHCQ010000132.1, on the reverse strand, counting down.
TGCACTAGCAGCTAGTGTTTTTCACTTTGGAGAAATTTTAATACCAGAACTCAAGAAAACATTAAAGGAAAACGAAATTACAATCAGACTTTAATAGAAAATTTAACTTGTTATTTCTTGTTTTTTTAAAAATAAAGGTTTAATCAAACAAAATATTTGAAAGATTGTAATGATATTTCAATATATAATTAAGAACAACGACAAGTAAGTCTTTTAAATAAGAATACAGCTATTTTTAATATTATGACAATAAAATACGACAGTAACGGATTAGTACCCGCAATAATACAAGATGTAGAAACTAAGCAAGTACTAATGTTAGGGTATATGAATGAAGAATCATATAAGAAAACATTAGAAACTAATAAAGTTACTTTTTACAGCCGTAGCAAGCAACGTTTATGGACTAAAGGAGAGGAAAGTGGTAATTTTTTAAACCTAGTTTCTATAAAAAACGACTGTGATAACGATTCTTTACTTATTCAAGTAAACCCGGTCGGCCCTACATGCCATACTGGAACAGATACCTGTTGGAAAGAAGACAATGTAGCGCGTTATGGTTTCTTTTCTACTTTAGAGGATGTTATTAAAGAACGTGTAGCAAATAAAGATACACAAAAATCGTATGTTGCTAGTTTATTTTCTAAAGGCATTAATAAAGTAGCTCAAAAAGTAGGCGAGGAGGCTGTAGAGACTGTTATTGAGGCTATGGATAATAATGATGAGTTATTTCTTTACGAGTCTGCCGATTTATTGTTTCATTACCTTATGCTATTACAAGCTAAAGGTTTTACCTTAAAAGATATTGAAAAAGAGTTAAAAGGAAGACAAAAATAACTTTTAGTTATTTTTATAAAAATCAAAAAGGCCTAACATTTTAATGTTAGGCCTTTTTTTTATCTCAATAAAAATAACTAAAAAATTAATAGTCTTCGTTTATACCTATTCTTAGTTTCTTGATTATTTCTTCAAAATAAAGAATAGAAAGTATTATTTTTTCGGTATCAGCATAAGCAACAAATTCCATCATCATGTCATTTGTACTCCTAAAAGCTTCTGTATGTACCTCGTGATATTTGTCTAATATTTTTGTGTTATCTGAATTTTCTCTAATACCAAGGTCTGCTAAAGTTGTTCCTGGTTCTTTTGTTAAAGACATAAAAGGTAAAACAGATTGAATTTCGTAAATACGCCTAATATACAATTTTAGCAATTCTCCTTTTTTTAGTTCTCCTAATTCATTTATGTTATGAAATTTTGGTGTTTGAACCTTTTCATTAAATAATACATTCTTTTTTGTTTGTGCAAACCCTGTGTTCGTTATAAAAAAAGTAAAAAGTAAAAGAGTAATTAATCTCATATATGTTGTATTTATTATTTTGTTTATTGCATTAAAGCATAGCTGCTGTCTTGATTTCCTTTTAAACCAAATTTAGGGTGTTTTCTATCTAATGGGTTTATAAATAAATCTTTAACAGATGTGAATTTTTTAGTAAACATATTGTAATGTAATACTCTACTAGCAACTTGTGTTGTTAAATCTTTGTGATTAGATATTACATTTTTATCGTATACATTACAAAGACTATTAATTATGGTAAATGATTTTTCTACGTCTGCATACGATTTGTATGTTTTATCAAACTTAACAACATTAGAAAAACCTGAAATTCTAGATTCGCTAAACTTTATTTTACCTATGTTATTAGCACTTATTGCTGCAGTAGTGTGTTGATAATTGGTTTTATCGGATAAGTTTATTAATGAAGCATTAATAATCTCTACATTAGTAATATCATCGTTAGATAGTAAACCTTTGTCTTTATTAAAACCATCTATTTCTATAGCATAAGATCCACTAAGATCTGATATAAAAGGGTGTCTTAATGCCATTATGTCTTTTAAAGTCCCTTTAAAACCTAGTGTAAAATCAAAATCATCATCTTTAGCTTTAAACGATATTAAATTTTGAAGATTACAACTGCCGCCAAAAAACTCGAATGAATCGTCTGCAGAATAGCTAATCATTACATTATTGATAACAGACTTACTACCTACAGCATATAAAGACAAACCATTAGAAGATTTAGATACGCTTATTTTTTGACCTGCATACTCAATTCTAACATAAGATAGTCGTGTTGTTTCTTCTTCAAGAGCTTCTGCACCGCCATATAAACCATAATTTTTATTATGATCTCCGTCTATAAAACCAATTGTAGATGGTGAATTTATTTTACCAGATCCTATTATTGTTATTCCGCCCCAATCGCCAGCTCTTCTAGCTTTTACAGGTTTGTTGGATGTAAATACTATAGGTCTCCCCATATTACCCTCTGCTATAAGTTTAGCGCCTTTGGTAACTATTAAACTCGTTTTCGATGTTGTTTCGCAACGTATAACAGCTCCAGGTTCTATTGTAAGTGTGGCATCGTTGGTTATGTAGACATTACCAGACATTAAATATGTTGTGTTTCCGTCTAAAGTCATATCAGTATCTATAATATTAGATATAATTTCTTCAGACTCTCCATAGGGTTCATTATTTGGGTCGAAACTAGTCCAATTTCTTGTCCACTTAATACCATCAGGTGTTTCAAATTTTTCTTGAGCATGCAAATAGCATGTTAAAATTAATACTAGTAATAATAATGTATTTTTCATCTTGTAGGGATTGGGGTTATTTTAAACAAAAATAAGGTTCTAATGTTTTTTAATATTAGTTTAAATTTATCTATACATTAAGTTATCGTTAAATGGCTTTTTTTATCATTAAAATAGTATTATACATTCAAATGCAATGAATTATTCTACAATAAAAAAATAAAAAACCTATTAAAAGCTAAAAAATACGATTAAGTGTATATTGTGCTTTTTAATCATTTGATTAAAAAAACATTAATTTTGTATTAAACATATACGTATGAAAAAGTATTTTTACTTAATAACGATTCAATACCTAGGTTATAGATTTCATGGATGGCAAAAACAGCCAGATGTAAAAACGTTACATTTAATGGTGGATAGAACATTAAATTTTATACTAGAAGGTAAACGTTTTAAAAGTTTGAGTTCTGGTAGAACAGATGCCATGGTATCTGCAGAATGTGCTGCTATTGAGTTATTTTTATTTGAACCTTTAGAAGATCAAGAAAGTTTCTTAGAATTGTTTAACAGAAATTTGCCTCAAGATATACGTGCTTTAAATATTAAGGAGGTCGATTCTAAGTTTAACATAATAAACCATTCTAAAGTAAAAGAATATGTTTACTTATTTACTTATGGGGAGAAATGCCATCCTTTTTGTGCTCCTATTGTAACAACCATACTAGATGACCTAGATATAGCGTTAATGAAAAAAGGAGCTAAGTTATTTGAAGGCGAAAATTATTTAAAATCGTATTGTTATAAACCTACTGATAATGGTATTTATACAAGAACCATAATAAGTTGCGAGTTGGTTAAAAATGATTTGTACAGCGCTAACTTTTTTCCAAAAAAAACATACTTACTAAAAGTAAAAGGTAAAGGCTTTATGCGTAACCAAATACGTATTATGATGGGAACTTTAATAGATTTAGGAAAAGGAAAAATATCATTAGAGGATATTAAAGAGAGCCTACAACCAAATAACACTATAAAAATGAGCTATATAGCGCCAGCATCTGGACTTATTTTAAACAAAATTGAGTTCGAATAAATAAAGTATTAAATAAAACAAAAAAACATGAGTCAAATTATTTCTAAAAAAGTTCTTGTTTTTTTAGACCAATTGGAAGCTAATAATAATAGAGATTGGTTTAACGAAAACAAAGCTAATTATAAACATTTACAGACCGATGTTAAATTGTTTTACAATACGATTTACGATGGTCTTAAGATACATGATGATTTAGATAGGTTTAAAATGTTTAGAATATACAGAGATGTTCGTTTCTCTAAGAACAAAGCTCCGTATAAAGCACACTTTAGTGCTTCATTTCATAGAAATAAGCCTCAATTAAGAGGTGGGTATTATATACAAATAAAACCGAATAATAAGAGTTTTATAGCTACTGGTTTTTGGGATCCTAATAAGGAAGACTTATTAAGAATAAGAAAAGAGTTTGAAACAGATGACCAAGAAATTCGTGATATTTTAGCCGATAAATCTTTTAAATCTGTATGGGGAGACACCATAACAGGTGATGAATTAAAAACAGCACCTAGGGGCTTTGATAAGTTACACCCAGCTATAGATTTGATTAAAAAGAAACAGTTTATATTAACTAAATCTTACACAGATGAAGCGGTTTTGTCTAAACACTTTTTAAATGATGTAGATGAATCTTTTAAAGCTGTAAGGCCTTTTTTTGATTATATGAGTGATGTTTTAACAACTAATTTAAATGGCGAGTCTTTAATTTAATTTTCAAATAATTGTAACTGGCTTAAAACTCTATCTTTTATAATAGATATTATGCGTTTATTTAAATGAGATGTGTTTTGAGCATAAACCTCATATTCTTCTACAGTAAAAAAGCCTAACACAATACCTTTTAAAATGTGTTTAAGTTTCGTGTCTTTTAGAAAAGCTTTTTCTATATATTCTATACGTTTTTCTAAACTAAGGGTATAAAAAACAGTATTATGTTTTTGTGTATAATTTTTGAATATTTCTATAATTAAATCATTTTGAAATTTAATTATAGGGCGCAGGGTTTGGTTTTGAAAACGCTCTTCCAACCGCATGTTTTCGTTAACTTTAGCACTTGATATCTCTATTCTTATTTGTTCTAAGTCTTTAGTTCTGTTATCTATCATAATACATATTATAAAAATATAAATATATCATCTATGTTTTATTGATTCAAGCTATTTGTATATTTATTTTTTAAAGTAAAATAAATGTTTTGTTACTCGCAAAATTGTCATAAAATGTCTTTCATTTATCTAAATTAGATTTTCATATACAGGACATTATAAATAAAAACTTCTATTTTAAAATTTATTATAACATGAGATTTACAACAAGAAAATGGATAAAACCAGAAGACTTAAACGCTAATGGTACTTTATTTGGAGGGCGAATTCTACAATGGATAGACGAGGAGGCTGCCTTGTACACTGTTATGCAACTCGATAACCGGAAAATTGTTACCAAGTACATGAGTGAGATTGATTTTAAGGCCTCGGCAAAACAAGGCGATGTTATAGAAATTGGTGTCGAAGTTGTAAAATTTGGTAAAACCTCTATTACCTTATATTCTGAAGTTAGGAATATGATGACTTTAGAGCCTATTATAACGATATCTAATATTGTTATGGTTACCATAGGGGATCATGGCAAACCTGTAGCTCATGGTAAAACTAAAGTACAGTAGTTAAAGCATAAAACCTTATAAAACACCCTGTTTTACTTTAAAAAAAACAAGCTTTTTTTGTAAAATCGTTGCATTAAAATCAGTGATTATGGTATTTGTTGTGTTTTTTATAAAAATATCATATCTAGATGTCTTATTTTTTAAAAATGCCTTAAAAAACGACTGTTTTTTATAAATTTGTCAATCTTATTTTAAGTAAGTGTTGTTTTTTTACAGAGTAATTTAAAACAAGTATTTAGTTAGAATAAGATTTAACACAATAATAAAAGATATTTATGAGCAAATCATTGTTTGACAAAGTATGGGATTCGCACGTGGTGCGAAGTATTGAAGATGGACCAGATGTATTATACATAGACCGTCATTTAATTCACGAAGTTACAAGCCCTGTAGCTTTTGTAGGATTAAAAAGTCGTGGTTTAAGTGTATTATATCCAAAACGTACATTTGCAGTAGCAGATCATAACACGCCAACAATTAATCAACACTTGCCAGTTGAAGATCCTTTATCTGCAAATCAATTAAAAACTTTAGAGAATAATGCCAACGAGTATGGTATTAGTCACTGGGGTTTAGGGCATAAAAATAATGGTATTGTACACGTTGTAGGTCCAGAAAATGGTATTACTTTACCAGGAGCAACTATTGTATGTGGTGATTCGCATACCTCTACACATGGTGCTTTTGGAGCTATTGCTTTTGGTATTGGTACATCGGAGGTAGAAATGGTTTTAACCACACAGTGTATCATGCAACCAAAGCCTAAAAAAATGCGTATTAGCATTAACGGGCCATTAAGCAAAGGGGTAACACCTAAAGATGTTGGTTTATACATTATATCGCAATTAACAACCTCTGGAGCTACAGGATATTTTGTAGAATACGCCGGAGATGTTTTTGAAAACATGACCATGGAAGGCCGTATGACGGTTTGTAACCTATCTATAGAAATGGGTGCTCGTGGTGGTATGATTGCTCCAGACGAAAAAACATTCGAATATATTAAAGGACGTGCCATGACGCCTAAAGGAGCCGATTGGGATAAAGCCATGGCTTATTGGGAAACACTAAAAACAGACGATGATGCTGTTTTTGATAAAGAATTAACTTTTGATGCTAAAAACATCGAACCAATGATTACCTATGGTACCAATCCAGGTATGGGTATGGGTATTTCTAAAAACATACCATCTGCAGAGTCTGTAGAAGGAGGTAAAGCAACTTACGATAAGTCTTTAGCTTACATGGGGTATGCAGAGAATGAACAAATGATTGGTAAGAAAATAGACTACGTGTTTATTGGAAGTTGTACCAATGGTCGTATAGAAGATTTCCGTGCATTTGCATCTATTGTAAAAGGACGTAAAAAAGCAGATAATGTAACCGCTTGGTTAGTACCAGGATCTCACATTGTAGAAGCTAAAATAAAAGAAGAAGGGTTATTAGATATTTTTGAAGAAGCTGGTTTTGTATTAAGAGAGCCAGGATGTTCGGCTTGTTTAGCAATGAACGATGATAAAGTGCCTGCAGGGAAATACGCTGTAAGTACCTCTAATAGAAACTTTGAAGGCCGTCAAGGTCCAGGATCTAGAACTTTATTAGCAAGTCCTTTAGTTGCAGCAGCAGCAGCAGTAACAGGTGTAGTAACAGATCCTAGAGAATTACTTTAAAATTTAGTATTTAATTTTAAATTAACCAATATTAATTAAATGCCTTAAGTATTAAGCTTAAGGCCAAAAGCAAATAAAAATGGCTTACGATAAATTTACAACATTAACGAGTAGTGCAGTGCCATTGCCAATAGAAAATGTCGATACAGACCAAATTATACCAGCACGTTTCTTAAAAGCAACAACTAGAGATGGTTTTGGAGATAATTTATTTCGCGACTGGAGATATAATGGCGACGATACACCAAAAGAAGATTTTGTTTTAAACAACCCAATATACACAGGTAAAATATTAGTTGGAGGTAAGAACTTTGGTTCTGGATCTTCTAGAGAGCATGCTGCATGGGCGGTTTACGATTACGGATTTCGTTGTGTAGTGTCTAGTTTTTTTGCAGATATATTTAAGAATAACTGTTTAAACATAGGTGTTTTACCAGTGCAAATTAGCCCAGAATTTTCTAACGAAATTTTTGAAGCTATTTATGCCGATCCAAACACACAGTTAGAAATTAATTTAGAGGCACAAACCATAACATTATTATCATCTGGAACACAAGAGTCTTTTGATATTAATGGCTACAAAAAAGGAAACATGCTTAATGGTTTTGACGATATAGATTATCTACAAAACATGAAAAGCGAAATAGAAACATTTACAGATACGCGTCCTTTCTAAAACATGAGTGTTAGAAAAATAGAAATAATGGATACGACACTGCGCGATGGCGAACAAACATCGAGCGTGTCGTTTTCTGCTTCAGAGAAGCTCACCATAGCAAAACTGTTACTAGAAGAATTAAAGGTAGACCGTATTGAAATAGCCTCGGCACGTGTGTCTAAAGGAGAACTTCAAGCGGTTAAAGATGTGACCTTGTGGGCCAGTAAAAACAATTACTTAAACGCTGTAGAGGTTCTTACTTTTGTAGATCAAGGTGTTTCTATAAATTGGATGCTAGAAGCTGGTGCCAGGGTGCAAAACTTACTTACCAAAGGGTCTTTAAACCATTTAACACATCAGTTAAAAAAAACACCAGAACAGCATTTTGAAGATATAAAAGAAAACATAAATTTAGCACAGCAACACCAAATAGACACCAATATTTATTTAGAAGATTGGAGTAATGGTATGAGAAATTCTAAAGCTTACGTTTTAGAATTTTTAGCTTTTTTAAATACGCTCCCTGTAAAACGTATTATGTTGCCCGATACTTTGGGAGTGCTTACGCCAAAAGAATCTTTCGATTTTATAAAAGAAATTAAAGATTTGTATCCAAACTTGCATTTCGATTTTCATGCTCATAATGATTACGATTTGGGCGTGGCTAATGTTATGGAAGGTTTAAAGGCTGGTGCTAATGGTTTGCATTTAACGGTTAATGGTATGGGAGAGCGTGCTGGTAACGCACCTATGGCGAGTACTATTGCTGTAATTAACGATTTTATGCCCCATATAGAAATTGGTGTTAACGAGTCGTTTTTATTTACAATAAGCAAATTGGTAGAGTCTTTTTCTGGTGTTATGATACCGTCTAACAAACCTGTTGTTGGTGCTAATGTTTTTACTCAAACGGCTGGAATTCATGCTGATGGCGACAATAAAAACAATTTGTATTTTAGCGATTTAATGCCCGAACGTTTTGGACGTACAAGACAGTATGCCTTAGGGAAATCGTCTGGGAAGGCTAACATACAGAAAAATTTACAGGAGTTAGGGTTACAGCTTAATGATGCTGATATTAAGAAAGTTACACAGCGTATTATAGAGCTAGGCGATAAGAAACAGGTGGTTACTAAGGAGGATTTGCCTTATATAATATCGGATGTTTTAGATAGAACTTACGAGGAAAAGGTGACTATTAATGCTTATGCATTATCGCACTCTAAGGGTTTAAAACCATCGACCACAGTATCTATGACTATTGATAGCGATACTTACGAGGTTAACGCACAGGGCGACGGTCAATTTGATGCTTTTATGAATGCTATTAAAATAGTATTTAAAAAACGTAAAATGACATTGCCTAATTTAATAGATTATGCGGTTAGAATACCTCCAGGGAGTAACTCTGATGCATTGTGTGAAACTATTATTACCTGGAAAAATGATGCTAACGAGTTTAAAACTCGCGGATTGGATAGTGACCAAACAGTATCTGCCATAAAGGCCACAGAAAAGATGCTAAACATTGTGGTTAACTAAATACAATTTGTGTAAACCGTATGTTATAAATAAAGCGCTTTTGCGTTAGGGATTGAGGTATTGTTGGAGCTCCTCGAAGAGAGCGACTACCGAAAGCCCGACCCTTGGGTAACGCCCAAAAACTATAGATTATAAAAAAATAAAATACATAAAAATGAAATTTAATATTGCCCTTTTAGCCGGAGACGGTATAGGACCAGAAGTTATAGATCAAGCTGTAAAAGTAAGTGATGCTGTAGCAAATAAATTTGGACATGACATTACATGGCAACCGGCTTTAACTGGTGCTGCTGCTATAGATGCTGTTGGAGAGCCTTATCCAGATGAAACACATGAAATTTGTAAAAATGCAGATGCGGTGTTATTTGGTGCTATTGGACACCCTCGTTTTGATAACGACCCAACGGCAAAGGTACGCCCAGAGCAAGGTTTGTTAAAAATGCGTAAAGCGTTAGGTTTGTTTGCTAATGTGCGCCCTACGTTTACTTTTCCTTCTTTATTAGACAAGTCGCCTTTAAAACAAGAACGTATTGAGGGTACTGATTTAGTGTTTTTAAGAGAACTTACTGGTGGTATTTACTTTGGTGAGAAAGGAAGAAGAGACGGTGGTGAAACGGCTTTTGATAACTGTGTTTATACACGTGCAGAAGTACAGCGTTTGGCTAAAAAAGGTTTTGAATTGGCCATGACACGATCTAAAAAATTATGTTGTGTAGATAAGGCTAATGTTCTAGAAACGTCTCGTTTATGGAGAGAAACAGTACAGGCTATGGAAAAAGATTACCCAGAGGTAGAGGTAAGCTACGAGTTTGTAGATGCGGTTGCTATGCGTTTGGTGCAATGGCCTAATAGTTATGATGTATTAATTACAGAAAACTTATTTGGAGATATTTTAACTGATGAGGCTTCTGTTATATCTGGGTCTATGGGATTAATGCCATCGGCATCTATGGGAGAGGATGTTGCGTTATTCGAGCCTATACATGGTTCTTACCCACAGGCTACTGGTTTAAACATTGCTAACCCAATGGCAACTGTATTATCTGCAGCCATGATGTTCGAGAACTTTGGTTTACAAGAAGAAGGTAAAGCTATTAGAGCCGCTGTTAATGATGCTTTAAGTAATGGTGTTGTAACAGAAGATTTAGCTAACGGTGGTAAAGCACACGGTACTAAAGAGGTTGGAGACTATTTAGCGTCTAAGATATAATATATTTATAGATACTTATTAATATAAAAAAAACCTGCTTAATTATTTAAGCAGGTTTTTTGTTTTATGGTTTTAAATATTTTCGTTCTATATAAAAAGTGCCAAAAGGTACTAAAGATGCAAGAAGTACTATGGCTAAAGTTTTTAAACGCCATTTCATTTGTTTTTTAATTACTATGGCTAATACCACATAAAGTATAAATAGTATACCGTGTGGCATACCTAATAATTTTACATAAGTAGCATTACCTGTTAAATAACGAATTGGCGATGCTATAAATAGTAAAAGGATATATGATAAACCTTCTAAAAGCGCTACGAGTCTAAAAATGTTAAGCATAGAGTTTTGTTTTTAATAAAAAATATCGAGTATTAGCTATTAATTTATTGTAATGTATTAAAAATGACAAAGCCATATAGTGCAAATCTTAAAAAACGTAACGAACCGTAAATAATGACGTTTTTAAATGGAAATTTTATAATACCGGCTGCTATACAGGCTATAGAGAAAGGTAATGGTAATACGGCTCCTACCATAATTAGAAATCCGCCCCATTTTTTTGAGTTTTTTAATTGCTTGGCCATCTTAACTTCTAGGTAATTATGCACGCTTGGTATTTGTGTTACCATTCTACCAATCCAGTAGGATAATAGTCCACCAACGTAAGATGCTAATGCTATTAATGATAAATAATACCAAGGGTTGTCCATTTTACCAGACCAAGCTATAAAAATTTCTGGCGGTACGAGTCCTAATAAAGTTTCGGATACAAAAAAGAAACTAATAACACCGTATGCCGGTAATATTTGTGTTAAGTGCGCTAGACCAGCATTTATGTTAAAATAATGGTTTATTATGGCTATTAGTATAACAGCACCTATAATATAGGGGGTTGCTTTTTTTACTGCGTGCCATACAAACTTATAAAACCCCGTGTAGGTGTAATATTGATGTAATAATTGTAATTTGGTTTTCCCAGATTTTGGTTTGGGTTTTTGCTTCATTTAATAGCCTAAGTTTAATGCTTAACAAATATAAGCTGATATTTTGATATAATTTAGTTAGGTGTTTTTTTTGATAAAATTTTAACAGACATTTGTTTTAATTTTCAACGTAGTATTATTCCATTTCGTGTACATTCTACTTTTTTTAATAGTAAATAAGTTGTTTTTTTATAGAAACAGATTTATGCTTCTATTAAAATTTATTTTGTCTTGGCGTATATTGCAAAAAAATAAGTTTTTTAATGGATAATAAACACATTACTATATTAGGTTTAGGTTGGTTGGGGTTACCCTTAGCTGTACAACTAGAAAAAACGGGCTGTATTGTTAACGGTAGTACAACGACTTTAAATAAGTTAAAAACACTTGCGTCGTACTCATTTAACAGTTGTGTACTAAAAGTAGAGCACTTTAATATTTTGGGAGATTGGGAAACATTTACAGCTAAAACAGATGTGCTAATTATTAATTTTCCTCCTAAGCGTATAGATAATATAGAAGATGTGTATCCGCTACAGGTAGATCAAATTATTAGGAATACCCCAAAAGCAACAAAAGTTATTTTTGTAAGTGCGACATCGGTATATAAAAACACAAACAATCTAGTGGATGAGTCTGTAATTTGTACTCCAGAAAAAGCATCTGGACGTGCTTTATTAAAAGCCGAGCAGTTATTACAAAAACATTTTGGCAGTAATATTACCATATTGCGTTTGGCTGGTTTAATAGGCCCAAAGCGGCACCCAGGAAGGTTTTTAGCAAATAAGAAACAATTAAAAAACCCTAATACACCGGTTAATTTAATTCATCAAAAAGACTGTATACGATTAATTGAAGCTATTATAACGC
>CALHCQ010000131.1 GCA_937936645.1 uncultured Algibacter sp. | reverse complement strand
TGGCGATGGAATACCAACAATAAATGAAGACATAGATAACGATGGTAACCCTGCTAACGATATAGGACGTAATAATATACCACGTTATTTAGATCCTGAAGAAGTAGAGTTTGTAAATTAAAAGTTAATATTAAATAAGATAAAAGCGGCTCATTATAACATTATAATGAGCCGCTTTTATTTTATTGTCTGTTTATAAAATTAGAGATAAACTTAAAATAATTTGTTCTGGCCTAGTGTCCAGTCGGCCTTCGGGAATGTTTACATTAGTATTATTGTTAATAATAGTTGCCTCGTTACTTTCTAGTCCTCTTTCGTATCTTAAATCTATGCTTATTTTTTTTATTTGTATACCAACTCCAAAATTTACACCAACAGAAAATTCGTTTTCTAAATCACTTACTGTTAGATCTTCAAATTTAGAATCTATAATATATTGAAAAGCAGGACCAGCAAATATGCTAATTGGACCAAAGCATTTTACGCCTAATAAAATTGGTGCATCAATTTTTTGAGTCTCAAAAATATCATCTTTATAATCGCTACTCGTTTTAGTATAAAAAACTTCTGGTTTTAAATAAATTTTACGCCCTATTTTGCTAAACAAACCAGCGTGATAACCAATAGCTCTATCTGGACTTAAAGTGTTATTGTTTACAGATTGAATAAAATCGCCGTTTACACTGTAGTTTAGTCCGGCTTTAATACCAAAATCAATATTTACTTGTGCATACCCATATGTTGATAGCATGATAAAAGCTATTACAAAAGTAATTATGTTACGATGTTTCATGTTATTTGTTTTGTTTAGGTATTTATATTAACTAAAAAAAGGGACTCTTTATTTTATAAAAAGAGTCCCTTTGGTAATTATTAAGTATAAAACTTATTTTCTTTTTATAACAGCTAAAGCTTTTTTAACTATGGCAGCACTGTTTAATTCGTATTTGTCCATAAGTTGTGCAGGAGTACCAGATTCTCCAAAGGTATCATTAGTACCTACAAATTCTTGAGGTGTTGGGTTGTTTGTAGCTAATACTCTAGCAACACTTTCTCCTAATCCTCCTAGTACATTATGCTCTTCTGCTGTTACGACACATCCTGTTTTAGCAACAGATTCTAAAATAGCTTTATCGTCTAATGGTTTTATGGTGTGTATATTTATAACTTCGGCAGATATACCTTGTTCATGTAAAGCTTTTGATGCTTCTAAAGCTTCCCATACAAGGTGTCCTGTTGCTACTATAGTAACATCGTTACCTTCTGTTAATTGAATGGCTTTTCCTATTTCGAATTTTTGATCTGCAGGGGTAAAAATTGGAACAGAAGGGCGACCAAAACGTAAATATACAGGCCCTTCGTATTCTGCAATAGCAATAGTTGCAGCTTTTGTTTGATTAAAATCGCAAGGGTTTATAACCACCATACCTGGTAGCATTTTCATTAATCCGATGTCTTCTAATATTTGGTGTGTTGCACCATCTTCACCTAATGTTAAACCAGCGTGAGAAGCACATATTTTTACATTCTTATCAGAATAAGCAATAGATTGACGAATTTGGTCATATACACGTCCTGTTGCAAAGTTTGCAAAAGTTCCTGTAAAAGGTATTTTACCACCAATGGTCATACCTGCAGCAATACCCATCATATTTGCTTCAGCAATTCCTATTTGAAAGAAACGTTCTGGGTTTTCTTTAATAAATTCGCCCATTTTTAACGACGGTGTTAAATCGGCACAAAGGGCAACAACATTAGGATTTGTTCTTCCTAATTCTGCTAATCCAGCACCAAATCCGCTACGTGTATCTTTCTTTTCTGTATATGTGTAAGTTTTCATTTTTTTTTGATTGCTAGATTAATAATCTCCTAAAGTTTCTGGGTTTTGCTCTAAACCAATAGCTAACTGTTCGTCGTTTGGTGCTTTACCATGCCACTCGTGTGTATGCATCATAAAGTCTACACCATTACCCATGATTGTTTTTAATAAAACACAAACAGGTTTTCCTTGTCCAGATTTAGCTTTAGCCTCTGCCATACCTTTAATAATAGCATCGATGTCGTTTCCTTTTTCAATCTCGACAACAGTCCATCCAAAGGCTTCAAATTTACCTTTAAGACTTCCCATAGCTAAAACATCGTCGGTAGACCCATCAATTTGTTGTCCATTTAAATCTATAGTTGCAATTAAGTTGTCTACTTTTTTTGCAGCAGCATACATTATCGCTTCCCAGTTTTGACCTTCTTGTAATTCGCCATCACCGTGTAAAGAGTATATGGTTGTATTTTCGCCATGCATCTTTTTTACTTGTGCAGCACCTAAAGCTACCGACATACCTTGACCAAGAGAACCAGAAGCTATTCTTATACCTGGTAAACCTTCGTGTGTTGTAGGGTGTCCTTGTAAACGTGAGTCTATAAGTCTAAATGTATTTAATTCTTCAACCGGAAAATAACCCGCTCTTGCCAATACACTATAAAATACAGGAGATATGTGCCCGTTAGATAAAAAGAAAAGGTCTTCACCAATTCCGTCCATATCAAAACCATCTTTTCTATCCATGATTTCGTTATATAATGTTACCAAAAATTCGGCGCAACCTAGTGATCCTCCTGGGTGTCCAGAATTTACTTTATGAACCATTCGTATAATATCTCTACGAACCTGAGTGGTTAAATCTTCTAATTGTTTTGTGTTTGGCATGTTTAATTTATTAAATTTTGCGCAACAAAAATAGACTATTAGTCCGCTTTTACAAAGTATTAATTAGCTAATTTGCTTAAAACTATATGTTTTAATAAAAAAAGATGAGACAAGAAAAGCGCTTTTACTAACGTTTTAACTCACTATTGTGTGTTTATACTATAATTATGTAAGTGCTATTTGCAATTATATAAAATTAAAAAGAGTTGCCATGTGTAGCTGTTGTGTATATAATTGGGAGTAAAACTCAATTAAAATTAAAAAAATATGTAGGTTTGTAAATTAGTGATATATTGTTTGTTTTACACATGCCTTAATTGCTATTATTAAATTATAAATTTTTATTTAGATGAAGTTCGAATTAAACGCATTAGATCCTAAAAGTAAAGCAAGAGCAGGTAAAATTACAACAGATCATGGTGTTATAGAAACACCAATTTTTATGCCTGTTGGTACTGTTGCTACTGTAAAAGGAGTACATCAGCGCGAACTAAAAGACGACATAAACCCAGACATTATATTAGGTAATACTTACCATTTATATTTAAGGCCACAAACCAAAATTATAGAAAAGGCAGGTGGTTTACATAAATTTATGAACTGGGATAGAAATATTTTAACAGACTCTGGAGGGTATCAAGTTTATTCGCTATCTGCAAATAGAAAAATAAAAGAAGAGGGGGTTAAATTTAAATCTCATATAGACGGTAGTTACCATACATTTACACCAGAGAATGTTATGGAAATACAACGAAGTATTGGAGCCGACATTATTATGGCTTTTGACGAATGTACACCTTACCCTTGCGATTATAACTACGCAAAACGGTCTATGCACATGACGCACCGTTGGTTAGATAGATGTATTAATCATTTAGAAAAAACACCATTAAAGTACGATTATAATCAAGCTTTTTTTCCTATTGTACAAGGTAGTACCTATAAAGATTTAAGAAAACAGTCGGCCGAGTATATAGCTAACGCAGGTGCCGTAGGTAATGCCATAGGCGGCTTGTCAGTAGGAGAGCCAGCAGAAGAAATGTATGCCATGACCGATGTTGTTTGTAGCGTATTACCCGAAGATAAACCAAGATATTTAATGGGGGTAGGTACGCCTATTAATATTCTAGAAAATATTGCATTAGGTGTCGATATGTTCGATTGTGTCATGCCAACACGAAATGCACGAAACGGTATGTTGTTTACAGCTTACGGCTCTATTAATATTAAAAACTTAAAATGGGCTGATGATTTTTCTCCAATAGACGACATGGGAATAACATTTGTAGACACAGAGTACAGTAAAGCTTATTTAAGACATTTGTTTACCGTAAACGAATTATTAGGAAAACAAATAGCTACAATACACAACTTAGGATTTTACTTATGGTTAGTTAGAGAAGCTAGAAAACATATTATAGCCGGAGACTTTGCAAGCTGGAAAGACAAAATGGTTAAACAAATGAATAATAGATTATAAGGTTTACATATTAAAACACAATATGGTCTGTAACGTTTTTATTAAAGCACAGCATACAGAATGAAAATATTAGATTGGTACATATTAAAACGATATTTGTTTACATTTTTAATGATGTTATTATTGTTTATACCCATAGGTATAACAGTACATTTAGCCGAAAAAATTGGTAAAATTTTAGACAAAGAAGTACCCTTTGGCGAAGTTGCAGTTTACCTTTACGATTTTACCATATATTTTGCACATTTGCTTTTTCCTTTATTTCTATTTTTATCTGTCATTTGGTTTACTTCAAAATTAGCAAATAACACAGAAATTGTAGCTTTTTTAAGTTCTGGAGTCTCATACACACGTTTTTTACGACCCTACTTAATAGGAGCAACCATTACAGGAGGCATAGCTTTATTATTAGGTCTTTATTTAGCACCAAAGGCTAGTAAGGGGTTTAATGATTTTTCATATAAGTATTTAAAATCAAGAAGAGCAGCAGCAAAAGTCACTAATGTTTTAAGGCAAATTAATACCACCGAGCAAATTTATGTGAGTAGTTTTGACGAGAAAAGTAAGAAAGGGAATAACTTCACTTTAGAGCATTTTAAAGAAAATCAATTAACACACAAAATTACAGCAACGGCCATCCGCTTTATAGAAAAAGACTCCGTATATAGACTTACAAATTACGTAGAGCGCCATATAGGAGCATTAAAAGATTCTTTGGTTATATTAAGAAGAAAAGACACGATTCTTAATTTTGATATAAAGGATTTAGTGCCAAAAATTTACGAAGCCGAGGTGTTACCTTATAATGAATTAGTAGATTTTATAGACAAAGAAGAGTTAAGAGGCTCATCAGATATTGGGCGCTATAAACTGGTTAAATATCGTAAATTTAGTTTACCCGCTTCAGTGTTTATTTTAACAATAATAGGTGTTGCAGTAGCTTCTAACAAACGTCGTGGAGGTATGGGGGTTAACCTAGCCATAGGTATTTGTATTGCTATGGTATTTGTTTTTTTCGATAAGGTTTTTGGTGTTATGGCAGAACAAGCCGATTTCGACCCTATAATAGCAGTTTGGTTTCCAAATATTATATTCGGACTTTTGTCTATATACCTTTTAATAAAAGCAAAACGTTAAAAATATAAAACGCATAAAACATCCGTTTTTTGTAGTTTAAATGAAACAAAAAACAACTTAAAATTTTAATAATAAAATTATATACTTATTTCAATTGTAATGTAAAAAGAAACGAAATAAAATATGTAGTTTTGTAAACTAACTAATTATTGAATAGTAAATTCATATGGAATATTTAGAATTTGAACTTCCAATAAAAGAGCTTGAAGCTCAATTACAGAAATGTAAAATAATAGGCGAAGAGAGTGATGTAGATGTTACAGAAACTTGCTCGCAAATAAAAGAAAAGCTAGATAACGCTAAAAAAGATATATACAAAAATCTTACACCATGGCAGCGTGTACAAATGTCTAGACACCCAGAAAGACCATATACTCTAGATTATATAAAGGCAATTTGTGGCGATTCATTTTTAGAATTACATGGCGATCGTAATGTAAAAGATGATAAAGCCATGATTGGTGGTTTGGGTAAAATTGGCGACCAAAGTTTTATGTTTATAGGTCAGCAAAAAGGTCATAACACAAAAACACGTCAATATCGTAACTTTGGAATGTCTAATCCAGAAGGCTATAGAAAAGCATTACGATTAATGAAATCTGCAGAGAAATTTGGGATACCAGTTGTAACGCTAATAGATACTCCAGGTGCTTACCCAGGGTTAGAAGCCGAAGAGCGAGGGCAAGGAGAAGCCATTGCTAGAAATATTCTAGAAATGACACGATTAAAAGTGCCAATAATAACATTTATAATAGGCGAAGGAGCCTCTGGTGGTGCTTTAGGAATAGGAGTAGGAAACAAAGTACTAATGTTAGAAAACACATGGTACTCTGTAATATCTCCAGAGTCTTGTTCTTCAATTTTATGGAGAAGCTGGGAATATAAAGAGCAAGCAGCCGATGCTCTAAAGTTAACCGCTAACGATATGAAAAAATTAAAGTTAGTAGATGCTATTATAAAGGAGCCTGTTGGAGGCGCCCACCGAGATAGAGCAACTACATTTAAAACAGTTAGCGATGTTATAGTTAAAACATATAATGAGTTAAAACAATTATCACAAGAAGAATTAATTAGCCAGCGCATGGATAAATATGCAGAAATGGGTGATTATAAAGGATAAAATAGAATATTAAATAAATAACGAAAAAAATCTGAAGTATAAGACTTCAGATTTTTTTTGCGTTATTAACAAAATTTTCAAGTTGTTAACATGTGTAATGTTAGTACTTCGTTAAAAATCTACATCACAATAGGACCTACAACACAGTATATTTATCTAAATTTGCAACCATGAAACAGCCCGATCAAGTTAAAGGATTTAAAGTTGATAAAAGTACACTTATAAGCTTAGAAAAAGGAAAAATTCCACCTCAAGCCATAGACCTAGAAGAAGTTGTTTTAGGGGCTATGATGATTGATAAAAAAGGTGTCGATGAGGTTATAGATATACTAAGCCCAGAAGCCTTTTATTTAGAAAAACATCAGCATATATTTAGTGCTATTTTTCAATTATTTGAAAATAGCGAACCTGTAGATTTACTAACTGTTTCTACACAATTAAAAAAAAGTGCCGCATTAGAGCTTGCTGGGGGCGATTTTTACTTAATATCCCTTACACAAAAAGTATCATCATCTGCCCACATAGAGTTTCACGCACGTATTATTTTACAAAAATATATACAACGTAGTTTAATAAAAATTTCTAGCGAAATTATAGAAGAAGCTTACGACGAAACTAAAGATGTATTCGATTTACTAGATACAGCCGAAACTAAATTATACGAAGTAACGCAGGGTAACATAAAAAAATCTAGCGAAACAGCTCAAGATTTAGTGATACAAGCCAAGAAAAAAATTGAAGAAATATCTAATAAAGAAGGGCTTAGTGGTATTCCAACAGGGTTTACCAAATTAGACAAATTAACGTCAGGTTGGCAACCATCCGATTTAATTATTGTGGCCGCACGTCCAGGTATGGGTAAAACAGCCCTAACCTTGTCTATGGCTAGAAATATAGCTGTAGATCAAAACATACCCGTTGCTTTTTTCTCTTTAGAGATGGCATCTGTACAATTAATTACACGTTTAATTTCTAGTGAAACAGGCTTGTCTTCAGAAAAATTACGTACCGGTAAGCTCGAAAAACACGAGTGGGAGCAACTTAATGTAAAAGTAAAGGGGTTAGAAAAAGCGCCTTTGTTTATAGACGATACGCCATCGCTTTCTATTTTCGATTTACGAGCAAAGGCAAGACGTTTATCTTCGCAACACGGTATAAAATTAATAATGATTGATTACCTACAGTTAATGACAGGGGGGAGCAATCATGGTGGAAATAGGGAACAAGAAATCTCTATGATTTCTAGAAACTTAAAAGCCTTAGCCAAAGAACTTATGGTGCCTGTTATTGCATTATCGCAGTTATCTAGGGCCGTAGAAACACGTGGAGGTAGTAAACGACCTTTATTATCAGATTTACGTGAATCTGGAGCGATAGAGCAAGATGCCGATATTGTTAGTTTTATTTTCCGTCCAGAATATTACAAAATAGACGAGTGGGACGACGACGAACGATCATCTACACAGGGTCAAGCCGAATTTATTATTGCAAAACACAGAAATGGTGGCCTAGAAAATATTAGATTGAAGTTTATTGGTAACTTAGGTAAGTTTGATAATTTAGATGATTTCGATTCTCCATTCGATACCGAGTTTCATTCTAAAATGAACGAAGGCGCTGCAAGTAACGACAACCCTTTTGGAGACGATTTTAAAGCAAGTCCAGATCAAGCTTTTGGTAGTGCTTTTAATAAAGACGACGATAGCGTTCCTTTTTAATCTTTTATCACGGGATGAAACATATACTTTGTTTTAACAAATGATAAACAATATTTTAAGTATCTTTCAACATACAAACTATTAATGATTATTTCATTTTGAAGAAAATATATATCATCATTCTGTTTATATGCTTTAGTGTAAAGGGTTATGCCGCTTACATTTTAGTACCTATGGATGCAGAAAACCAAAAAAACCACTTAAAAGCTTACGGTATAACGTATTGGGTACTTAATAAACAATTAAAAGTAAAGTGGTTGTTAAACTATAAGGGAGGCGCTTTTTTATTACCAGATAACGAGCTTATAAAAAAAGAGTGCCAGGTTAGGGGGGTGTCTTTCGAAGTGATTTCGAACAGTACAGCCGAAAATATTTTACAAGACATAAGTAGCCCCAGTAAAAATATGGAAGCTGTTGTTTTAGAGAAAGCTCCTAAAATAGCCGTTTATACACCTAAAAGTAAATTACCATGGGACGATGCCGTAACTATGGTTTTAAAATATGCCGAAATACCATATGAAACCGTTTACGATGAAGAAGTGTTAAACGATGGTTTATTGCTATTCGATTGGTTGCATTTACACCACGAAGATTTTACAGGGCAATACGGTAAATTTTATGGATCCTACAGAGCATCATCATGGTATATTCAAGCAAAAAAAGAAGCCGAGGCCTTGGCTAAAAACCTTGGTTACAATAAAGTATCTGAAGAAAAATCGGCAGTAGCTTTAAAAATTAGAGACTATGTTGTTGGTGGAGGTTTTATGTTTGCCATGTGTAGTGCTACCGATAGTTTTGACATAGCGCTATCTGCCGAAGGCATCGATATTTGTGAACCTATGTTTGATGGCGATGGGGCAGACCCTGGTTATCAAAATAAAATAGATTACACCAAAACGATGGCTTTTAAAAATTATACTTTAGAACGAAATCCATTGGTTTACGAGTTTTCTTCTATAGATATGACCCGTAAACGCCGCATAGAAAAGAATACAGATTACTTTTCTTTAATGGAGTTTTCTGCAAAGTGGGACCCCATTCCAACCATGCTTTGTCAAAACCACACGGCTTTAGTTAAAGGCTTTATGGGACAAACAACCTCCTTTGCGAGAGAAGAAATTAAATCTAATGTTTTGGTGTTAGGAGAAACAAAAATTAATGGAGAAGCCAAGTATATACACGGTATTAAAGGTAAAGGCTTTTTTACTTTTTATGGTGGTCATGATCCAGAAGATTACCAACATAAGGTAGGAGATCCTAAAACCGAATTAGATTTACATGCTACATCGCCAGGTTATAGGCTTATTTTAAATAATATTTTGTTTCCTGCAGCAAAAAAGAAAAAGCAAAAAACATAGTCGTATTAGCTTTGCTTTTTGGCTTCTAATAGTTGCTCTAAAACAACTTCTACACCAAACTCATTATTACTTTTTGTTTGGTAGTTTGCAGTTTCCTTAACATTTGGGTGGGCATTTGACATAGCATAGCTGTATTTGGCAGTTTTAAGCATTTCTATATCATTATTATAATCTCCAAAAATTAAGGTCTCATCTGCTTTAATATTGTACTTATCTTGTAACATTTTAATTGCAAAACCCTTATTTGCAGATTTGCTAGATATATCTACCCAGTTTTTACTAGACACCCTAACATCGTAAATAGCATCAATATTTTTTATGTGTGGTAGCAAGTAAGTTTCAGAACAGGTGTCATGATATAAAGCAATTTTAATAACATCAGCTCTTATATCGTTTATAGAAGTAATTACCTCGTAATTAGGGTAAAACTCTGCTAAATATTCTGCTAAAGCAGTATTTTCTAATAAAAAATATGCTTTTTCTTGTGTACAAAAAATAGCGTTTACTTGTGCTAATTTATTAAACTGATTAACAACAGCAGTTAAATCATTCTTGTTTATCGTTTTGGTAAGAAGGACATTGTTATTTTTAATAACAACACCTCCATTTTCTGCAACAACAATAATATCGTCTTTTATTTTTTCTAGCTTATCTACGATACTATAATGTGGCCTGCCACTTGCAGCTACAAATAGTATGTTATGCTCTTGTAAAGCTTTAAAAACGTTAAAAAAACGAGTGCTTACTTCGTGGTTTGTATTTAATAAAGTGCCATCCATATCGGTAGCAATCATTTTTACTTTTGATAAATTCATAGTTGCAAGAAAATTAACGACTACAAATATACTGATCTATTTTTTCGAAAGCATTTTTTACAGGTTATTTGCGCTTTAAATTTATAACTTTGATGATTATAAAAGTATATGTTTTAATAAAATTGAGTTATGAATTTCTATCAAAAAGAATTGTCTTTAAAACCCTTTAAACGTGGTTTTCATTTAGTAACAGATGTTGTTATAGATGCTATAAAAGAGATACAAAATATTAAAGTTGGACAATTACAGGTTTTTATTAAACACACTTCTGCTAGTTTAACAATAAATGAGAATGCCGATTATTCTGTTCGTGATGATTTTGAGAGTCATTTTAATGTTATGATTCCAGAATTAGCTCCGTATTATACACATACCTACGAAGGTAAAGACGATATGCCTGCACATATTAAAGCCTCTGTTTTAGGAGCATCTATACAGGTGCCTATTACGAATGGTAAACTTAATTTAGGAATTTGGCAGGGCATATATTTATGCGAGCATAGAGATTATGCCGGAAGCAGGCAGCTTGTGATAACTGCCTTTGGGGCTTAATAAGTAGAAAACAAAAAAAACCAACTCGATTAAGAGTTGGTTTTTTATTAAGCGAATAATATGTTTTACAATAGGCGAAATGCCTTATTTTACTTTATTTACTACAGCTTTAAAAGCCTCTGGGTTATTCATAGCTAAATCGGCTAAAACCTTACGGTTTAATTCGATATCGTTAGCTTTTAATTTCCCCATAAATTGAGAATAAGATAAACCGTATTCTCTAGCTCCTGCGTTAATACGCGTGATCCATAAAGCACGGAATGTTCTTTTCTTATTTCTACGGTCTCTGTACGAATATTGCATCGCTTTATCAACCGCGTTCTTTGCTACTGTCCAAACGTTTTTACGACGTCCAAAGTAACCTTTTGCTTGTTTAAGCACCTTTTTTCTTCTGGCTCTTTTGGCTACAGAATTTACTGATCTAGGCATAATTTTAAATGTTTTTTGTAGTAGGCGATCTATAAATAGATACTTTTTTAGAGCCTAACTCCAGGGTTTATAATTTTATTTAACCAATTAAAACAAACGTTTACTTTAAACGTAACATTGTTTTAATACTATTTTCGTCTGCTTTGTGCACTAATGCATCATGACGAAGAGCTAGCTTACGCTTTTTAGTTTTCTTTGTTAAGATATGACTCTTAAAAGCGTGCTTTCTTTTTAATTTACCAGTACCAGTAAGCTTAAAACGCTTTTTAGCACTAGATTTTGTTTTCATTTTAGGCATTTTCTTTTCCTAGTTTTAAATTATTTCGCTTAATTATTGTAATACCGAAATGTTATAACGGTAGTGTTTTATTTTTTAGGAGCAATAAACATCGTCATACGTTTACCTTCAAGTCGTGGCATTTGTTCTACCTTACCTAACTCTTCTAGGTCTTGTGCTAAACGTAATAATAATATTTGTCCTTGCTCTTTAAAGATGATAGATCGTCCTTTAAAAAACACAAAAGCTTTTAGCTTAGCGCCTTCTTTTAAAAACTTTTCGGCGTGTTTCTTTTTAAATTGATAATCATGATCGTCGGTTTGTGGACCAAAACGAATCTCTTTAACAATAACTTTTGTTGCTTTAGATTTTATGGCTTTATCTCGTTTCTTTTGTTCGTAAAGAAACTTTTTATAATCCATAACCTTACAAACAGGGGGATCGGCGTTTGGCGAAATTTCTACAAGATCAAGTTCTTGGGCGGTAGCTATTCGCATAGCGTCGCCTTTGGTATAGATACCAATTTCTACATTGTCTCCTACTAAACGTACTTTTTGAGCCGTTATTTTGGAGTTAATTTTGTGTTTGTCCTCTTGCGATACCCTTCTCGGTTGCTGTCTTCTTCGAATTGCTATGACCTTATCTTTTTAAGTTAAACTTTTTTTAAAACGTTTTTAACGTTTTGCTTATTTCATCTTTAATGATTTCTGAGAATGCTTCTATAGTAATCATTCCTAAATCTTCACCGCCATGCTTACGCACAGTTATTTTGTTTTCTTTCTCTTCGTTTTCTCCAATAACAATCATGAAAGGGTACTTTTGCATTTCGGCTTCCCGAATTTTTTTACCCATGGTTTCATTTCTGTTATCTACAAGTGCGCGAATTTCGTTATTTTCTAGCGAATTTAAAACTTTTTCACCGTATTTTTCATATTTCTCGCTAAGAGACAGTATTATAACCTGTTTTGGCATTAACCAAATAGGGAAATTACCACCTGTGTGTTCTAATAGTATGGCTACAAATCGCTCTATACTACCAAAAGGTGCACGGTGTATCATAACTGGTCTGTGTAACTCGTTATCACTACCTTTATACGTTAAATCGAAACGCTCTGGTAGGTTGTAATCTACTTGTATGGTACCTAACTGCCATTTTCTACCCAAAGCATCTTTAACCATAAAGTCTAATTTAGGGCCATAAAAGGCTGCTTCTCCGGTTTCTATAATATAATCTAAACCTTTGTCGCTTGCGGCATTAATTATAGCCTGCTCTGCTTTTTCCCAATTTTTTACATCACCAATATATTTGTCTGGATTTTCTGGATCTCTAACAGATACTTGAGCTGTAAAGTTTTCGAAACCTAAAGAACCAAAAACATATAGGACTAAATCTATAACGTCTTTAAATTCTTGATCTAATTGTTCTGGCATACAGAATAAGTGCGCGTCGTCTTGAGTAAAACCTCTTACTCGTGTTAAACCGTGTAATTCTCCACTTTGTTCGTATCTATAAACGGTACCAAATTCGGCATAACGTTTTGGTAAATCTTTATAAGACCATTGGCTACTGCTATAAATTTCGCAGTGATGTGGGCAGTTCATTGGTTTTAATAAGAATTCCTCGTCATCTTTTGGTGTTAATATAGGTTGGAAGCTATCGGCACCGTATTTGGCATAATGTCCAGAGGTTTCGTAAAGTTCTTTTTGTCCTATATGTGGTGTTACAACCATTTCGTAACCAGCTTTTTTCTGTGCAGCCTTTAAAAAGTTTTCTAGGCGTTCGCGTAATGCAGCTCCTTTAGGTAACCACAAAGGCAAGCCTTGACCTACTCTTTTAGAAAAGGTAAACAATTCTAGTTCTTTACCTAATTTTCTATGATCTCGTTTTTTAGCTTCTTCAAGTAAAGCTAAATACTCTGTTAGTTCTTTTTGTTTAGGAAAAGAAACACCGTAAACTCTTGTTAACTGTGGTTTTGTTTCATCGCCTCGCCAGTAGGCACCAGCTACACTTAGTATTTTTACAGCTTTTATAATACCTGTGTTTGGTATGTGCCCGCCTCGACATAAATCTGTGAAAGTAGAGTGATCGCAAAATGTTATTGTACCATCTTCAAGGTTTTCAATCAATTCTGTTTTAAACGGATTGTCTTTATACATATCTAGAGCATCAGCTTTAGATACGGCTCTTAAATTAAACTCATGTTTACCACGAGCTATTTCTATCATTTTAGATTCAATGGTTTTAAAATCTTTTTCTGACACGGTGTGTTCGCCAAAGTCTACATCATAGTAGAAACCATTTTCTATAGCTGGTCCAATGGTTAGTTTAACACCTTTATAAAGTTCTTCTATAGCTTGTGCTAAAACGTGCGCACTAGAGTGCCAAAATGCCGTTTTACCATCATCGTCTTTCCAGGTATATAAAATTAAATCGCCGTCTGTTGTAAGTGGTGTTACCGTTTCTACGGTTGTTCCGTTAAATTTTGCAGATATTACGTTTCTTGCAAAACCTTCGCTAATGCTCTTAGCAACATCCATTGGTGTAACATTCTTTTCGAATGTTTTTACAGTGCCATCTGGTAAAGTGATATGTATCATTAAAACTAGTTAAATTTTTATAAGCAAATATAGTAGTATAAAAAGATACATACAATATATATCTTGCTATAATTTATAGATGTTATGTGCTTATAATATTTATATTTTGATATGTAAAATAAGTTTATTTTATTGAGATTTCATAAACCTACGTATGGCTACCCATTGTTTAAGCATATCTCTAGCATCTTGTGCTGGGTAACCTAGTACTGTTTTACCAGCCGCTACATCTCCTGTAACACCAGACCCTGCACCTACGGTAGCTCCAGAATGTATGGTTGTATGGTCTTTAATAGAAGCGCTACCACCAATAATAACTCC
>CALHCQ010000130.1 GCA_937936645.1 uncultured Algibacter sp. | reverse complement strand
ATAAAAATTTCTGGTAGAACAAAACATCATATAAATGTTTTTGGTGAAGAACTTATTATAGAAAATGCCGAAGATGCTTTAACACGTGCTTGTAAATTAACAAATGCCGAAATTGTAGAGTTTACTGCAGCACCTGTTTTTATGGAGGGAAAAGAAAAAGGGGCACACGAATGGTTAATAGAGTTTAAAACACCGCCAAGAGATATAGATTATTTTAACGAAATGTTTGATAATTCATTAAAATCATTAAACTCAGATTATGAAGCCAAGCGGTATAATAATATAACATTAAACAAGCCTAAAATACATATTGCTAGAACACGTCTGTTTCACGATTGGTTAAAGCTTAATAACAAATTAGGTGGGCAACACAAGGTGCCAAGATTATCTAATACTAGAGATTATTTAGAAGAATTGCTACAATTAAATCATTAAATTTAGTTGCTTACAATAAAAAAAGTCTCGTTTTAATACGAGACTTTTTTTATTGTAAAACAGGATCTTTATTAAGAAACTGCTTTAAGTTTTTTTAGAGTTGTTTTTGTTAGTTTTTGCTCGGCATAAGCCTTAGTAACATTAAGTTCCTTGTCTTCACTACTTGGTAGTTCGAACATAGCATCTGTTAATATTTCTTCGCATAACGAACGTAACCCTCTGGCACCTAATTTATACTCGATGGCTTTGTTTACAATAAACTTTAATGCACCGTCGGTAATGTTAAAGGCTATATCGTCCATTTCAAACAATTTCTTGTATTGTTTAATAATAGCGTTTTTAGGCTCGGTAAGAATAGCTCTTAATGTATCGGCATCTAATGGATCCATGTGTGTTAATACAGGAAGTCTACCTATAATTTCTGGTATTAAACCAAAATCTTTTAAGTCTTTAGGTATAATGTATTGTAGTAAGTTGTCTTGATCTATAACGTCGTCTGATACAGAGGCGCTGTAACCAACGGCCTGCATGTTTAAACGTTTAGATATTACGCGGTCTATACCATCGAAAGCACCACCTGCAATAAATAAGATATTTTCGGTATTAACTTCAATAAATTTTTGATCGGGATGTTTACGTCCGCCTTTTGGAGGTACATTAACAACTGTTCCTTCTAAAAGTTTAAGTAAAGCTTGCTGTACACCTTCTCCAGATACGTCTCGTGTTATAGATGGGTTATCACTTTTTCTAGCAATTTTATCAATCTCATCTATAAAAACAATGCCTTTTTCTGCTTTTTCAAGGTTGTAGTCTGCAGCTTGTAGTAAGCGTGTTAATATGCTTTCTACATCTTCTCCTACATATCCAGCTTCTGTTAATACAGTGGCATCTACAATAGCAAGTGGTACATTAAGCATTTTTGCTATAGTTTTAGCCATTAAAGTTTTTCCTGTTCCGGTTTGACCAACCATAACAATATTACTTTTCTGGATTTCTATATCATCATCGGTAGCAGGCTGTAATAAACGCTTGTAATGGTTGTATACAGCTACAGACATTACTTTTTTAGTCGTGCCTTGACCAATAATGTATGTGTCTAAGAATTCTTTTATTTTTAGCGGCTTTTTTAGTTTAAGTTCGGCCGATAAATCTTCGCTATCAAGATCTTTAGTTTCGTCTATAACTATGCCATGCGCTTGCTCTATGCATCTATCGCATATGTGGGCATCTAAACCGGCTATTAATAAGTTTGTTTCTGGTTTTTTACGACCACAAAACGAACATTCTAATTCTTCTTCTTTTGCCATTAATTGTCTTTTAAGGGTTTATACTTACGTATAATAACTTTTTGTGTGTCGCGTAATTATTTACGAGCTAAAATTTCGTCTATCATACCGTATTCTTTAGCCTTGTCTGCTTTCATCCAATAATCTCTATCACTATCGGCGTATACTTTATCGTAGTCTTGCCCAGAATGTTTGCTTATTATATTGTAAAGCTCTTCTTTTAAGGTAAGTATTTCTCTTGCAGTAATTTCTATATCACTAGCTTGTCCTTGCGCACCTCCTAATGGTTGGTGTATCATTACTCGCGAGTGTGTTAAACCGCTACGTTTACCTTTAGCTCCTGCACATAAAAGCACAGCACCCATAGAGGCTGCCATACCTGTACAAATAGTGGCTACGTCTGGTTTAATAAATTGCATAGTGTCGTAAATACCAAGTCCAGCATATACACTTCCTCCTGGCGAGTTTATGTATATTTGAATGTCTTTGCTTGCATCTACACTTTCTAAAAATAAAAGTTGTGCCTGTATGATGTTAGCAACTTGGTCGTTAATACCTGTTCCTAAAAATATAATACGGTCCATCATTAAGCGCGAAAACACGTCAAAAATGGCTATATTCATTTGGCGCTCCTCAATAATATTAGGTGTTAAATTAGTAGGGTACATACTGCTTACTATTTTGTTATAGTATGTGCTGCTAATGCCTTGGTCTTTTATAGCGAATTTTTCAAATTCCTTTGCGTAATCCATAGTTTTGTTATTTGCTTTAAGCTTATTTAATAATTCTTGTAATTAATAAAGTTTATTTAGCTTATATAACTTTATAAATAAGGCGCTTTAATTATAAATTAAAGCGCCTATAAATATAAGAAATTATTTTTTTACTTATTTGTCTCCGTATACTTCTTTAATAAAGTTTTCGTATGTTAATTCTTTAACATTTAAGTTTGCTTTTTCTTTATAAAGAGCAATTAGTTTTTGACTTACTAATTGTTCTGATATACGACGTGCTTCTTCTTGGTTAGATAAGACACGAGCAGCAATATCATCTAATTCTTTATCAGATGGGTTTGTTTGTCCAAACTGCGCCATTTGTGCTTTAATCATTTCTCTAGCATGACCTTTAATGTCATCCATAGTAACCTGTATGTTGTTTGCTGTAATTAATTTACCTTCTATTAATTGGTAGCGTAAACTTTTTTCAGATTTTTGGTACTCTTCTTTAGCTTGTTCTGCGTCGATTTGTTTTTCGCCTGCCGTTTGCATCCATTTTGTTAAAAACTCTGCAGGTAAATCAAATTTAGTGTTGTCTACTAAATATTCTGTAACATCGTTTAGTAATTTTTGATCGGCTTGTTGTGCGAATTGCTTTTCAGCGTCTTCTTTTATTTTTTCTTTTAACTCAGAAACCGAGTTTACACCGCCATCTTTACCAAATAATTTATCGAATAATTCTTGATCTAAATCTGCTGGTATTCTTTGGTTAATTTCGTTTATAGTGAAATTAACTTCGATATCTAAATCTTTAACAGCTTCTAATTCTAGTTTTAAAGCTCTTGCTAATTCTTGGTCATTTTCGAAAAGCCCTTTTGTTTTTAAAACAATGACATCTCCAGCTTTAGCGCCTATAAATTGTTTTGCAGTAGCGTCTCCTTTAAATTGATCTAAAGTAAGGCTAAGGCTATTGTTTATTTCTTGATCTTCGTTTACATATGTACCAGCAATTTCGCTGTCTTCTGCAACGGTATCTAAAGGAGATAATGTACCGTATTGTTTTTGAATACGTTCTATCTGTTCATCAATCATTTTTTCATCAGCAACAATGTTGTATTGATTAATGTCCTTTTTTTCTTCTAAGTTTACTTCAAATTGAGGCGCTAAACCTAATTCGAATTCAAAAGAAAAGTTTTCGT